>NZ_JANPGM010000436.1:0-7789 GCF_031423935.1 Chamaesiphon sp. VAR_69_metabat_338 | reverse complement strand
CTTAAAATTCGCCAACTTGTATCCCGATCGGGTCGATAAGTTAGTATTAGTCGATAGTATGGGTTTGGGTAAAGAAATTAGTCTGGGGATTTGCTTGATTACCTTACCGGCGATCGTCAATCTATTGCGCCCAGGACGTTGGATGATTCCAGCGATGTTAAGATCTAATTTTCATAATAGTCAGCTATTGCCGCCCGAATGGCTAGAGTTTCGCTATCGAATTTTTGTCATTCCCGATCGCAATCATGTCATTCTAAGGCTCGGACAAAGTAATTTTAATCTTGCTGGCGTACTTGCCGATGTGTATCGACCGATCGTCGCTAGTTTACCCCAAATCGATCGACCGACATTAATTATGTGGGGAGAGCAGGATCGGATTATTCCCGTCAAACATGCTTACGTTGCTGCGGCTGGTTTGCCCCACAATCAATTAGAAATTTTCCCCGATTGCGGACATCACCCTTATTTAGAATATCCAGCCAAATTCAATCGCTTAGTGTTGGACTTTCTCAGCAGATAATCAAAATCGATCGTCAGGAATATGTTAGAGCCGGTTGTCGATCTTCGCGATGCTATACCAACTTATTGGTATCGGGGTTATTGTCCCCAAAGCGGCAAATTATTGCAGCTACCGCGTACCGCTGATGTCGAGCAAATTGCCCGCGAACTAATGGCACAATTGTCACTAGACGATCGATATAGCCGTGAGGGAAAAATGTATGGCGTGTTATTGGTGCAAACAGCTACAGGAGATCGACTCTTACTTAAAGCTTTTTCGGGACTATTAAATGGTGAGGCTGTCGTCGATGGTTGGGTGCCGCCAATTCCTGGGCGCGATCGAGTGGCGATCGAAGAAGCAGCTACCCTAGCAGCTCTGGCAACGATGAAGCAAGAATTAATCGATTTGGATCGCACCACAGAGCAAGAGCAATATCGATCGATTGCGGCGGAATTTGTCGATCGCATCAAGCAACTATCGACCGCGCATCGTCAACGCAAAGCCTTGCGCCAACAACAGCGCGAGCATTATGAGGCTACCCTCAACGAGGTAGAATTAACCGCCGCAATTGCCCAACTTATCGCTCAAAGCTGCCAGGATGGACGAGAACGCGATCGACTAAAACAAGAACGCGACGCAATTTTACACCCGCTCAAGCGGCTTTTAGACCAGAATGAGGCTTTAATTCGGGAGCTGAAGCAACGGCGCAAACTGCGATCGCGGCAACTTCAGACGCAGATGCACGATGCTTATCGGTTGATGAACTTTTTGGGCACATCTAGCTCGTTGCGAGAACTGATGCCAGCGGGGATTCCTACGGGGACGGGCGATTGTTGCGCGCCGAAGTTGCTCCATTATGCCGCGAGTCATCAGCTCAAACCGATCGCCATGGCGGAGTTTTGGTGGGGTGCTTCTGCTCCGCTCAGCAACCAGAGTAAGATTCAGGGAGAGTTTTATGGGGCATGTGAGGAACGATGTCAACCATTGATGGGATTTATGCTGGCGGGTTTGTCGTCGCCGTCGCCCGATTGGGCGTTACCGATTATTTATGAGGATGAATATCTAATTGCCGTTGATAAGCCTGCGGGACTATTATCGGTGCCTGGACGGACGATCGATCTTCAAGATAGCGTGCTGACTCGCTTGCAGACACTATATCCCGAAGTTTATACCGTCCATCGACTCGATCGCGATACGTCGGGGATATTATTATGCGCACGAGATAAACAGACTTATATACAGCTCAGTCAACAGTTTGAAAATCGACAGGTACACAAGATTTATGAAGCTATTTTAGGTGGAAAAATTGAAGTTGAAACAGGTTCGATCGATTTACCACTTTGGGGCGATCCGCTCGATCGACCGCGCCAGCAAGTAGACTTTAATCTGGGCAAGCCGAGTGTGACTGAGTTTCGGGTATTGGGGCAAATCGACGGCTATACGCGGATTGAGTTTATGCCGGTGACTGGTCGATCGCATCAATTACGCGTCCATGCTGCCGATCGTCGCGGGTTGGGTGTATGCATTTTTGGCGATCGACTTTACGGTTGTCAGGAAAATGGATCGCGATTGCATCTCCATGCGCGAGAACTAAGTTTTATGCATCCACATACATTAGAACGAATGTCGCTGCAAGCCCAATGCCCGTTCTGAATCAAAGATCTGTAGATGGCTTTGTTTATGCCAGAAATCTCTGCTGTAAAGACAATAATCGTACGAACCCGCCCTCACCCACTATTTCTGAAATCTACGAGATATCTTCTTTATCCTGCTTGAACGCAAGATCGTATCCCGATGGGCTTAGCTCAAATGCGCTTATTCGTCGGTAGATCGCCAAATAGTAATGAGATTGCCAGATCGAGTGCAAAAATTGTAATGCCCGAAACTACCACAGCAGCGGTCGCCGATTCACCTACTTGCTTGACACCACCATACGTCGTCATCCCCCAGCCACAGCCAATCGTGGAGATCGCCGCTCCGAAAATGACACCTTTGAATACCAGACTGACTAGATCGCTGGTTTTGAGCAGGCTGCGCGCCGAATCTAAAAACATCAAGGGCTGTAATTGATAGAGTTGAGCGGCAGCAAAGATCCCGCCCAGGATGCCGAAGACTAAACCCAGCACGATTAAAATCGGCACCATCGAACAACAGGCAAGAACGCGCGGCAGAATCAGATAATCGATCGGATCGGTGCGCAGCGTGTAAAGGGCATCGATTTGTTCGCTCACTTTCATCGAGCCGATTTCGGCAGCAAATGCCGAACCAATTTGTCCGGCCACTACACAAGCTGTCAAAATTGGAGCGAGTTCGCGACAAAAGGCGATCGCAAAGACACCACCGACTAAATTAACTTGACCCACTGACTCCAACTGTCTGGCACTCTGAATCGTGAAAATTGCCCCTGCTAACACATTGGCTAATAATACCGGAATCACCGATGACGGGCCAGTTTTAAACAAATGCTCGGAGATTTTCTGCCAGCAAGTTTTCCCCTGAATCAAATGTAGCCAGATTTGACCGATCAGTAACAGCGTAAAACCAAATCGACTATGCGCGTATGGATAAGAGGTTGCACCAGATCTTTTGGGAGCCATGTTGAAGGATGTGGGGGCAAAGTGCTAGCAATTCACTAGATATTATGAAAGATAAGCGATCGATAATGTTTCTGCTCGGACAATTGCGGATCTCCACCCAGGGAAGACGTACTACCAGACACCTGCAAGCTATGATAAAGTCAGTATAATTAAACTTTGAGTAACAATTATCTTTGAGGATTTGAAATGGTTGACACTGGCGATCGTAGTGGAAGTGGCAAACGGAAACTGTTTTCTTTACTATGCCACGGCTCTATTTTTTTAGGCTCCTTGCTAGTTACTTCGGCGATTCCATTAGTAATTCTGTTGTTATTTGATGACCCAGTTATCAAAGCAACTGCCAAAGAAACTCTTAATTATCACTTTAATATCTGGCTGTACTTTGCAATTTCGGGTGCATTAGGGTTTCTATTTACTGCCCTAATTGTGACAATTCCCTTAGCGTGGCTAGTTGGTGGGTTGTTCTTCCTGTTCCACTGGATACCGCCAATTTTTGGGATTTTAGCAACTCTCAATAATCCCAACGAGCCTTATCGCTATCCGTTTATCTGGAGATTACTTTAAGCTGTACTAAAATCTGGTGTAGAGAGACCGAGCGTTTCTCTACACCTCAATCGATCTTACAAAATCCGCATTGTCGCTGGGGATTGTCAGCAGTATTTAGCGATCGACTACCCAGAATTGCTCGATCGCGATCGAGCCACATTCTAGATTTGAGCCATTGGCACATCCCCACAGCGATCGATTGCTAGCAATTCGGGATGGATGCCCACATTTGCGTGGGACTCATGCCAGATATCGACAACGACATTGTCCGCAGTGCGGCTGTGCCAGAGCCGATCGCGCATCGGCTGAAATCAAGTGATTATTCAGCAGCTTCATCCTCATCGGGCTGAGGATAAACAAAACTGGTAGAGCGTCCGGTTAGCACCGATTTACCCAATGAGAGGGCTTTTTTGGCTTGAATCGCCGCTTTGTTTACCCAAGTTGCGCGGCGTTTGTCGCGTTTGGATTTAGAGGTTTTCTTCTTTGGAACTGCCATAGGAATAAATATATAGGCACAGCCTTTTCAGTATAGCAGGGCAGAACCATTAAAATTTAAGATTGGACTTTAAAGATGTTCCCGCTGGTGAGTGCAAGTGAGTTAGTGGCGCTTGCGCAATAACGCGACGTTATTGCGCATTTTATCTCAGTCAAAATGCTCAAAATCGCCCACCCCACTGACCGATCGCAAATTTGACTGGATAGAATGTGGGGTACAAAGATGTCGATATAAAATAATATATCAAAACGGTAGATATTCTTACTGCGCGATCTTTTAAGTTGTATATCAACCTCATATAGCTCAATGTTGACTGGTGTGACCCTTATGACAGAACCAAATTCTCTCCCGATTGGTGGTGGCGATCGCCTTGCCGCTCCCCAAGATTCTCAGCTAGCGACAGCAGAATTAGATCCGATTATTGACTGTTTTGTCCGGGGTCACAAGCAGTTTATCTCCAGTCCAAGCTTGAAATTAGAATATACAGAAACATCGATCCGGTTGAGCGATCGCGAGAGTAAATTGGTCGGAATTAGCAAGCAAGTAAATCAGTTGCAGCGCAAGGTGCTGCTCTCTAATAAATCCGAGTTCAGACAACGGATCGTCCAAGCCACTCTCCAGCTCGGATTTATTACCAAACAAAAATCAGCGCATCCCGAATTTAGCGAGCATCACTATTATGAGGTACCCGATGGCTATCAACTCAAATATACAGAGGTCATCGAACTGTGGAAGGTCTGGTGGCATAATAAACGCTATCAACTCAATGTCCCCAATCCCCCAATTGATGTCTTAACTTTTACTAAGGGTAAATGGTATTCAATTCGCGATTTGCAACCCAAACAGGGTAATTTTATCATTTGCACCGATCGCGGTGAAATCGCGATCGAGCCTGAAGATTATGTGGTCTGGCTCGAATCGAAATCATTGTCTGGTAGCGAACCTAAATCTTTGACACCATCTCAAATATTGTTATTAGATCGGCAGCAAATTCGGGCGACAAATTCCTCGTTACCGATCGAACTCGATCGACAATCCGAACCAAATATCGCCATCGAAGTACCAATTTCTGGGTCGATAACGCCAGCAGTCTCAGCCAAAGCAACTGGCAGCACAAGTCTAAATAGTCCGGCGGCCAAATCTACGATGGTAGATCGACAGGTCGATGGTGGCGAAGAATATGAAGATGTGGATTTGGAGTCATATCTCAATACTTTCAATACTGAAGATACCGAAGATATCGATCGGATTGAAGGCATTTATCACATCAATGAATTACTTAGCGGCAACGTTGTCGAACGGGATGATGTGCCACCAGCTACCGTAACATCAGATGCGAGCGCACTGCCAGTAACACCACAACCGCCGACAGCACCATTGCCATCGATC
Organism: Chamaesiphon sp. VAR_69_metabat_338; assembly: GCF_031423935.1. Classification (NCBI taxonomy): domain Bacteria; kingdom Bacillati; phylum Cyanobacteriota; class Cyanophyceae; order Gomontiellales; family Chamaesiphonaceae; genus Chamaesiphon; species Chamaesiphon sp. VAR_69_metabat_338. The sequence goes on along the minus strand of NZ_JANPGM010000436.1, from coordinate 2,262 downwards.
GCACCACAACCTTCGACCGCTCTATCAGCTCCTCAGGCAGCCGCAATACCAACGGAATCGCTAATTCCGGATCGATCGCCGCTATCGCTGTCCCAGCGACAAGCAGACCTCAAAACCAAGGCAATTGAGGTGCTTGCTAAGTATCTTCAGGAAGGCGATCTCATCGTTCATACCGAAGTGCTCAAAAATGCACTCGGGCAAGAGGTAAATCGTAAGGTTTCAACGATTCAACGTGGTTGTCCTGGATGGGCGATCGCTCAAGTTCAGCAGCTCATCTCCTAGATACCTGGCAACTAGTTCGGATGCTGCCATCTGCCGATAGCAATGGCAGCGCGAACGCGAAGTCCTGCCGAAAATTGTCAGTTCTCGTCAACTAGTCGATCGGCAAGGTAAAGTTGAGATATCTGAGGAGATGGAATGACTTACACGATCGGTTAGTTATTAGCGGGACACGATCGATTACTTCATAACCAGGGTAAAGTTGAGATATCTGAGGAGATGGAATGACTTAAATGATCGGTCAGTTATTAGCGGGACACTATCGCGTACTTCAAGTTTTGGGTGCTGGGGGATTTGGGCAGACTTATATTACTGAAGATTTGCACTTACCAGGCCATCCTAAATGCGTACTCAAACATCTCAAGCCAGCCAGTACGGATCGATCGGTACTAGACATCGCGCGCAAACTTTTTGAGAAAGAAGCGATCGTCCTGCAACAGCTCGGCAATCACGATCGGATTCCTCGTTTACTGGCCTATTTTGAAGAGCAACAAGAATTCTATTTAGTTCAAGAATATGTCCCCGGACATCCCCTGTCTACCGAACTAACGCACGGTACCAAGTGGAGCGACGCCCAAGTCATTCAACTGTTGCAAGAAATTCTGGAGATTATCGTCTTTATTCACGGTCAAAATGTGATTCATCGGGATATTAAACCCGATAACATTATGCGCCGCAATCGCGATCGCCGCTTGATTTTGATCGATTTTGGGGCGATCAAACAAGTTCGCGAACGGCAAATGTCCCAGGGTCAACAGACATTGTCGGTGGTAATTGGCACTCCAGGCTATATGCCGATCGAGCAAGCCTCTGGCAATCCGCGCGCCAGTAGCGATCTTTACTCTTTAGGTACGATCGGCATTCAAGCATTAACAGGCATCAATCCCTACGATCTTCCGACTGATGAGGGCACTGGCGAACTTAAATGGGAACACCTCACCCTCGCCAATCCTCGGCTGATTAACATTTTGCAGCGGATGACCCGCTATCACTTCAAAGATCGCTATCAAACGGCTGACGAAGCACTCAGGGCAGTCAGAGGGCTAATTAGTGGTGTTGTTCCCCCAGGGTCTACTTCCGTGCAGGTCACTCAGTCGCAAGCTCATAGCCTCGATTCGCAAGCTACTCTGGTCGCACCGCAAGCAACCGCGACTCATGCCGACACATTACCGCCAGTTCCCCCGAGACCCAGGTGGAATTTGATGCCGCTAATTGGTGGTATATCGGCGATCCTAGCGGCAATCGGCAGTTTTGTCTGGTTTAGTCGCAACATTTTCGATCGCCAAGACTTTGCTACAGATGTGCGCTCCGAGCTGTGTCGGGTGGCGGCACCTACCGATCTCTCCACCACGCGCGTGCGATCGCAACCCCAGCGCGATGCCAAAATTCAAGCCAATTTAGTGCGGGGTACCAAGGTTGTCTATCGATCGGAACAAGATGCCTTCATCCAAATCCAAATGGCAGATAATTCTAAAGGCTGGGTCTATAACAATCAGGTCGTCAATTGTAATGCTCCAGCGATGACTCCGACTCCCAAACCCACAGTCACACCAGCGGCTCCCAAGCCGATCCTAGTCCCATCGCCGAAGGTCAATCGCCAACCAACAGCGACACCGACTGTTACTCCTAGCCCAGCAGCGACACCATCACCATCTGAGTCGCCAATTCCGATTGTGGTACCGACGCCAACTCAGACAGCAGCACCCACACCAACACCGACTTTTTCACCTACTCCTTTTTATCCGCCAAGATCGCGTCCAACCCCCATGCCAACGCCAACACCAACCCCCACGACATCGCCATCACCAGAAAACTCTCCAGCACCGATCGATCCGAGTCCGTTGCCAGAAAATACCGATCCGGCTAAGCCCATGCCAGCAAAAACGCCACTCTTTTGAGGATGCGCACGCCAGCGAATGCGAAATTCTCACGTGGGGGTTACAAACCCGACTTTTCCAAAAAGTCGGGTTTGTGTTTTGTTTT
>NZ_JANPGM010000435.1:0-2544 GCF_031423935.1 Chamaesiphon sp. VAR_69_metabat_338 | reverse complement strand
GCCGACGACAGTAATGGTGCTGCCGGTGGTGGCTGTTCTCACCGAGCCAAAATCAACTAAATACACTTGCCCTGGACTGTTGCCGCTTCTGTCTCCGAGTAAAATATTACTCGGCTTGATATCTCGATGAATTATGGCAGGTTGGCGACTGTGGAGATAATTGAGAATGGTGAGTAATTGCTTGGCGATCGCAATTAAATCTTCTTCGCTAAAAGTCCGCCCCGCATCGAGCCAATTTTGTAAGGATCTGGCTTCGATATAAGTTTGCACCAGCACAAAGCCCTTGCCGAGTTCGGTATCGACATCAAACCAGTCGAGATATTTGGGGATGGCAGGCAGATCGATCGATTTGAGTACTTCCGCTTCACGTTCAAATAGCTTCAGATCGTCCCAAGTGAAATCCACACCAAATAAGAGCAACTTGAGAATCACAGATCGATCTGTCTGCAAATCCCGCGCCAAAAATGTCCTTCTCCCAGTCTGACGACCGATTAAAGATTGAATTTGATATCGATCGCCTAACACCCGATTTGCTAGTAGTTCCATGGCTAACTAGATCTGAGATTGTAATTGTTCGCACCAACGATCTCCGCTGCTGTGTCTATTACTATTGGGACGCTCGATCGAAAATATGCATAGAATCCATTTGAGATCTCTAAGATTCACGATCGTGCGTCGCTGACAGGAAAACACACCCTATTCCACAATGATAAATTGAGAGTAGGGTGTGTTACTGCGGAGCATAACGCACCAATTCTATGGCGATCGTCTAGAGCTTAAAAGATTTCAAATGGGTTCTATAAAGAGATTGAATTATTTATAAACCGAACCCATATAGTTTCCCCATAATTGAGCGGCTTGCGCGCTGCTGCCTTTGGTTGGTGAATTATCATCATTGCCCAACCAGACGCCCGTGGTGACATTTTTAGCGGGAATAAAGCCGATAAACCAGAGATCGACGTTATCATTGGTGGTGCCGGTTTTACCGACTTCTCCTAGTCCGATCGCGGCATTTTTGCCAGTACCATTGGTGACGACCCCCCGCATCATCGTCGTCAGGGTATCCGCAACACTAGCTGCTAAGACTCGCTTCGACTGAGGGTCTTTGGTGGCATCGTACATCACCCGACACTTGTCAATTTGTTTGAGACTGCAATTGCTCGTATCATAAACGCGTTTGATGACGCGGGGGCGGTGCCAGATGCCGCGATCGGCAACGGCATTATACGCACCAGTCATTTCGAGCACATTCATGACGCTCTGACCCAAAACTAGAGCGGGTACTTCGTCCTGTGGGGATTTGACGCCCATTTTTCTGGCAGTTTCCATGACTTTAGGTAAGCCGATATCTCTGGCGACGCGCAGGGCGATCGCATTTTCGGAGAGGGTAAACCCCGTATACATATTGGCGGCTCCTGACGCGCCATGATTGCAACCCGGAAAGGTTCTACCCCCCCATGCGAGCGGGTCGCAGGAATAGGTCTTTCCCGGCGAGATGCCGCCCTCGATCGCGGCTGCATATCCAAATAGTTTAAATGTCGATCCGGGCTGGCGTTGGGCGTCTACAGCGCGATTGAATTGACTTTTTTGATAATTGATACCGCCGACCATCGCTTTGACGATGCCGGTATCCCGATCGAGGGTAACGATGCTACCTTGGGAAAATCGATAGCTACTACCCGCCGCCGCCACACTTTGGCGCAGGGCGGTTTCGGCTTTAGCTTGCATGTTCAGATCTAAGCCAGTCTCGATCGCAAAATTCCCTTCTTTGGCCGTCTCTACTCCCAAAATCTCTTGAAGTTCCTCAAACACATAGGTATAGAGATAGGGAGCCTTGGTATTGCTAGTCGGCGTGCAAGCTTCCTCGCGATAGTTGAGGGTCGATCTGCGGGCTTCTCTCGCTTCAGCTTGGGTGATGACGCCGGTTTCGAGCATTCGCGTCAGGACTAAATTCCGCCGTTCGATCGCTCTGGTGCCTTTGCGTCCCTGTTTGTCTTCGACACAGGGATTGAACATATTTGGCCCTGGTAAAATGCCGACTAACATGGCAGATTCGGGGAGGGTGAGATCGCGGGCGGATTTGCCGAGATAGTGTTGCGCGGCATCTTCAAATCCGTGAGCATCTTCGCCTAAGAAGACGCGATTGAGATAGGTGAGTAAGATTTTATCTTTGCTATAGGTAGCCTCCAATTTGAGGGCGACGACGGCTTCGCGCATTTTGCGCGGCAGATTGTCCTCGCTGCCCACATACGATCGAAATAAACTCCGCGCGACTTGCTGGGTGAGCGTACTCGCACCTTGAGTCAGTTTCCCTTTTTGGCGGGAGACGACCAGCGCGCGCCCCACACCCCACGGATCGACACCAAAATGCCAATAAAAGCGACTATCTTCGGAGGCAATGAGGGCTTTAGGCAGGTAGGGCGAAAAATCGGTCAATGTGGCGAGATCCTTATGTGCGCCGACTTTGGGCGGACGCAGGGGTTCTTCCATCCCTTCGGCATAGACCATTACGGGGCCATTGGCATCTGGTAAGGGGTTGACGTT
>NZ_JANPGM010000434.1:0-5052 GCF_031423935.1 Chamaesiphon sp. VAR_69_metabat_338 | reverse complement strand
TAACTTCTCAGGACTAACATGCGATAGCAGCGTGGCGATCGAAAATTCCATATAGTTTAATTTACCTCCACCCAAGAACGTATTCATTTATTAAGTTTGTAATATTGCTAACTTACGGTAGATTCTACAAAGATGCTATTTCCACAATTTTAGCAACAGTAAATTATTCGGACATGAGAGCATGCTAGTTTGACGTGTGGCGATAGCGATTTCGCCTATAGTTGCGATGTTCGCTATCTGTTGTCAAACAGTTACCGAGCGGAAGACCCGACTAATTGCGGATCGCGGTTCCAGACCGACAGATAAATCTCTAACTAATTATTACTAACTAAATAAATCTTTATTCTGTAAATCTGCAATCTAAACAATTGGCATCGATACTGGAGAAAAAGAGATGAGATTGCTGCTTTTAATGACGGCAAGCCGTTCGACTGCTCCTATCGACATTGAATATGACTGCATTAACTCTTGGAAGTTGGCAGCTAAGATGTCGATCGCTTGGACTTTTACCAATTATTGCCCAGTTCTGTCCGATCGAGCCAACGCCATTACGCTTCATTTTCACAACCAACTCCTAACGAGATCGCGTTTGTCTCGATCGAAGACATTACATCGAGCAGGCGGATGACGCGAGTGTCTGGTGGTGGGTGACTCAGTGGTAGCAGCTTGAGACGTTGACTTTATATTGCAACAGTACATAATGCATATCTCTATCATATTACCCGTGAATGTCACTTCTGATACCATTTTGGTCAAATGGGGCAGAAGTTTTGGGGATGACATCGACAATCTGTGTACGAGCCGATCGCCGCGTCCAAAATCTTGAAGGTCGAGATCGACTGTCATTCTTGACATGTTATGGTGAGATCTACCATAATATTAGAGAAGCATTTTGAGTAAACAAACGACCTAACAATTATGAGCGCGACACCGGAAACAGATCGGCATCCAGCAATATCATCCTTGTTTAGTGAGGATTATGGCCTGTTAACCGATCTTTATCAACTGACGATGGCCGCTTGTTATGTTGGCGAATCACTCGATCGATCTACGGCTAGCTTCGAGTTATTTGCAAGAAAACTACCAAAAGACTTTGGGTATCTCATTGCCATGGGCTTGGAGCAAGCGTTGGCATATCTCGATCGATTGCAGTTTAGTGCCACTCAAATTGCGGCACTGCAAGCGACAGGGATTTTCCACAATGCACCCGAGAGATTTTGGGAACTGCTAGCCACTGCTAAGTTTACGGGCGATGTCTGGGCAGTGCCCGAAGGTACCGCCATCTTCGCCAACGAACCGATCTTGCGCATCGAAGCCCCATTATGGCAAGCCCAGCTCGTCGAAACTTACCTGCTCAATACCATCAATTACCAGACACTGATTGCCACTAGAGCCGCCCGCTTGCGCGATGTCGCTGGTGCCGATGCTACTTTACTCGAATTCGGTACTCGGCGGGCTTTTGGCCCGCAAGCGGCGATGCTGGCAGCACGGGCGGCGATTGCGGGGGGCTTGGATACTACTTCAAATGTTTTAGCCGCTTTAACGTTAGGTTATCAACCTAGCGGGACGATGGCACATTCATTAGTGATGGCAATCGGTGCAATGGAAGGTAGCGAGCAAGCCGCATTTAAGGCTTTTCATCGTTATTTTCCAGGCGCACCTTTACTCATCGATACGTACGATCCGATCGCCGCAGCGACAGATTTAGCCAAACAAGTCGCCGCCGGAGAGATCGAGTTATCGGGAGTACGTCTAGATTCTGGAGATTTAATTACTTTATCTAAACAAGTTAAATCTATTTTACCAAATGTCGAAATATTTGCCAGCGGCGACCTGGATGAGTGGGAAATTGCCAAATTGCGGTCGGCAAATGCGCCGATTTCTGGCTATGGATTGGGGACTAAATTAGTAACTGGTAGCCCCGTCAATGGTGTCTACAAACTAGTGGAAATCGCCGATCGACCCACGATGAAAAAATCACCAGGTAAAATGACTTACCCTGGTAAAAAACAAATTTTTCGTCACATTGAGGACGGAAAATTTACATCAGATATTTTAGGCTTGGCAAGTGAGGGGAATGGCTTACTAAAATTAGTGATGAGCAACGGCAATCGTCAACACCCAGATGAGCCACTTTCAGTAATTAGAGCGCGCGCCGATCTCAATGTTGCCAGCCTACCGCATGAAATTCGAGATATTAATTATGCCGGAACCCCACCAGTTAATCTTTCCCCAGCATTAATAGAGCTAACTCAAAGGTTGAAAGATCGAGATTAAATCAACTCGCTAATTATATTTCCTACCCTCTACCCTGTATCCCCTAACAGATGAAAATCGCCCTTTTCGGAACCAGTGCCGATCCACCAACGATCGCCCACCAACAAATTATTCACTGGCTGGCAATGCAACAATTCGATCGAGTCGCAGTTTGGGCATCTGATAACCCATTTAAAACACATGGAGCCTCACTAGAACAGCGATCGCAAATGCTAGAATTATCGATCGCGGAAATTCAGCCACCGATCGATCGACATGTGAAAGTCTATCGTAACTTGAGCCACCGATATACGCTAGAAAGTCTGAAAATCGCCCAAGGAATCTGGATTAATAGTGAATTCACACTGACAGTTGGTGCAGATTTGATTGCTCAAATGTCTCAATGGTATCGGATTGACGAACTCCTAACTCAAGTTAAGTTACTAATCGTGCCCCGCACTGGCAATCAGATCGAATCGGTAGATTTACAACGGCTGACAGATCTAGGTGCGCACATTACATTTGCCCCATTATCGACACCAATTATTTCCTCGACTGCAATTCGGAATAGCCACTCGATCGACGGTGTGTCGCCCAGTGTTGCTAAATATCTCCGCCAGCAAAACTTGTATTCTATTATTGATGAAGCTTGTGACAGAACGAAACTCAAATAAACAGCAACTCGCTGATTTTAAAGTTGGAGTAGATAATGCGATTTTTTCGATCGATACCCAACAAAATCGCTTACTAATCCTGCTTGTGATGCGACATGAAGAACCTTATTTAGGCGATTGGTGTCTGCCAGGAACCCTCGTGAGAAAAGGAGAAACCCTAGAAACTGCTGCCGATCGAATTTTGGCAGAAAAAATTAAAGTTGAGAATCTATATCTCGAACAACTATATACATTTGGTGGCCCCGGACGCGATCCGCGCGAAGCTGCCGATAGTTATAATGTGCGATATTTATCAGTTAGTTATTTTGCCTTAGTTAGATACGAAGCTGCCGAATTAATTGCCACTGGCGTCGGCGGAATTGCTTGGTATCCGATCGACAAATTACCTACACTCGCCTTCGATCATCAACAAATTATCGAGTACGGACATCAACGCCTACGGAATAAATTGGAATACAGCCCGATCGCTTTTGACGTACTACCCGAACTATTTACCCTCAGTGATATTTATCAGCTTTATACCACCGTTCTCGGCGAATCTTTTTCGGATTATTCTAATTTCCGAAACAGACTAATTAAACTAAAGTTCCTCGAAGAAACAGGCATTAAATCATCACGCGGCAGCGGTCGTCCAGCTAGCTTATATCGCTTCGATCCGATCGCATTTGCACCATTGAAAGACAAACCATTGTTATTTGTATAAACCTTGTCTCAAATCTACGATCTCGATACCAATTGTTTGAATTTTATAGATTGATAATAATTTTATGCTTATCGATTTAGATATTACTAGAGAGGTTGGGCGGGTTTGTTATATATCTCTAGTGCAGTCGATATTAATTGCATTGTCTTGTCGCGCTAAACCGTCGGGAAACCCGACGAGCGCGCGCCGCAAACCCGCCCCTACAGATCTAAAACTATTACCATCTGTGCGTTCTCTATCTTGATTCGTTCAACCGTCGGGGAACCCGACGAGCGCGAATCTCTGTGTCCTCTGCGGTTAAAAAAATATTATGAAAATAGCCCTAGCTCAACTCAATCCTACCATCGGCGATCTCCAAGGTAACGCCCAGCAGATTCTAGAAACCGCCCACCAAGTAGCCAGCCAAGGCGTAAAACTTCTACTCACGCCAGAACTTTCGCTCTGCGGTTATCCACCGCGAGATCTATTACTCAACGCTAATTTCATTGCCGAAATGGATCGATCGATTCAACAACTCGCCTGCGATTTACCGCCAGATTTGTATGTCTCGATCGGACTAGCTACCGCCAATCTCGATGCAGCATTAACTGGTGCCAAACCCTTATTTAATAGCATCGCCATCCTAGCTAATGGTACCGTCCAAAATATATTCCATAAGCGACTATTGCCCACCTATGATGTCTTTGATGAAAATCGCTATTTCACTCCTGGTAGTAAGGCAAATTACTTTGTTTTAGAAGGGATTAAGATCGGTGTCACAGTCTGCGAAGATCTGTGGAACGACGAAGACTTTTGGGGCAAGCGCAGCTATTTAGTCAATCCGATCGCCGAATTAGCCACCGAAAACATCGATCTGTCGATCAACCTCTCAGCTTCACCATATAGCCTCGGCAAACAGCAAGTGCGATCGGCTATTTTAAAACATGCCGCAATCAAATACGATCGAGCGGTATTATATGTCAACCAAGTCGGAGCTAATGACGACCTGATCTTCGACGGTTGTAGCTTGGGATTCGATCGATCTGGCGAACTCGTCTGTCGCGGCACAGCATTCGATCGAGACTTAATCATTGTCGAATTCGATGAAGTCACTAAAGATTTAAAACCAGCCAAAATTCAACCCCAACCAGATTGCCCAGATGCCGAAATTTGGCAAGCATTAGTATTGGGAGTGCGCGACTACATTCACAAATGCGGTTTTCAAAAAGTTATCTTAGGCTTGAGCGGTGGCATCGATTCGGCACTAGTCGCCGCCATTGCGACTGAGGCTCTGGGAGCCGATAACGTCTTAGGCGTGCTAATGCCTTCAACTTATAGCTCGTCACATTCAGTTACCGATGCGATCGCGGTTGCTGCTAATTTGGGCATTAAGACCGAAACGATCCCGATTGGCGACTTAATGCAGGGATTCGATCGTAC
>NZ_JANPGM010000433.1:0-4748 GCF_031423935.1 Chamaesiphon sp. VAR_69_metabat_338 | reverse complement strand
CTAGCGACGAACCAACTGCCGATCTACTCACCCAAAGGTTGCAATTGCACGAAAAAACTGCTTGGATGTTGCGCAGTTTACTAGACCAATAATCGATCGATTGTCGGGGCGATCGATTATTGCCCCGATAATTACTTTAGTATCTATCGAAAATTTATAGACAAAGCCGCTCATGGCCGAGGATCGCACTTTAAAGTTACAAGCATTAATGCACAAAGTCGGCATTAATAGCTTCAGAAAATTAGCTAAATTGAGTGGCACATCCGATCGCACAATTCGCAAACTGCGATCGAGTGAGATTGGCACACTGCGCTGGCAAGTATTAGTTCAAATTAGCAGTACGCTGCAAATATCTGTTAACGAACTACTCGATATGTTTGGCGAACAATCTAGCTCTAGTTCGCAACAACAACTAGAACTACTCCAACAAGAATATCAGCATCTCCAGCAAAAACTGCAACAGCAACGGGAGACGCTCCAATCTGAGTTTCAAGCTCAAAGCTTGCAGACATTAGAATCATTTCTGACTTACTTTCCCGCTGCTAAGTATGCAGCAACTAACAACCCGAACTTTCCCGTTAGTAAAATCTTCCCCCTGGTACAATCGGTCGATCGATTACTCGCACAATGGGGCGTCACGACAATTGGTGAAATCGGCACCGAAATTACCTACGATCCTCAATGCCACCAATTAATCGAAGGAACGGCAAATCTCGGCGATCTAGTAACGGTTAGATACAGTGGCTATCGACAAGGTGAAAAACTCATCTTTCGAGCTAAGGTGAGCAATTGAATTGTAATGATAAATCTAGATTAACTACTATATGAGACTTAATCATTCGTCTCAGTTAAGGATAGATTCGCTACAGCCAGAGCAATTTAGATAACAATCTAAAAAGTATATAAACGCTTCTTGAAAGGCTGGTACCACTATTCTTCTTGAAAATTAAGCGATTGAAATCTGTTCCTGCCGCTTGGCTTGATGTTTGGTCGAACTATCTGAATCATCAACTAATAAACCCTTTTCCGAAATTTGTCCATATACTGGTTCTGGAATTTGACGATCGAATTCTATAGCAACTTCAATCCATTCTTGAATTATTACCTGAACATTCTTGATTACTTCTTCATAGGTAGCACCATCAGCCATGCAGCCAGGTAGTTCTGGAACTGCTGCAATAAAAGCTTTATCTGCTTCACTCCAGTAGATAGTGAGATGATATTTCAACATATATTCTCTACCGTCCTAATTGATACTCGATTAATATTGCCCTAATCTGTGCGATCTGGTAGGATTTTGCTTTGCCATCTTGAGGCTGGATGTTAATTGCTTCGGGAATACCTTCTTTGATAAAGATATGATGACTACCTTTAATTCGGAGTTCAAATCCTAAAAATTCTAATAAATTGCATAAAGAGTCAAAAGAAATATTATTGTCAGATTCTCCTAAAATAATCTTCTCTAACAGCTTATCTCTTTTACTCACGACTTGTTATTGACAATTATAACGACTAAAGCAGGGGTTGTCCCCTGCTCTAACGATGCTATCTACTCAACACCTTCAATTCGGTCTTCAACTTCTTGATAGAGGTCGCGGAGCTTATCGAGATTCTCTGCACTAGTCTCCCAATAACCGCGTCCATTGACTTCCAACAGCGTCGAAACAATCTTACGGAACGAGTTAGGATTGAGATCCATCAAGCGTTTGCACATGTCTGCATCCTTGATGAAAGTGTCATTGGTTTCCTCATAAACCCAATTATCCACAGCACCTGCTGTCGCACTCCAACCGCTGGTATTGACCAAGCGTTTCGAGAGTTCGCGGACGCCTTCATAACCGTGGGAGAGCATTCCCTCGTACCATTTCGGGTTGAGCAGCTTGGTACGTGCGTCGAGGCGGACGGTTTCTGAGAGGCTGCGAACTTGGGCGTTGGCGGTGGTGGTGTCAGCGATAAAGGAAGAGGGCATTTTGCCGTCATCCCGTAACTTGGCGACGATTTTGGTGGGGTCTGAGTCGTAGTAGTGGGATACGTCGGTCAGACTGATTTCCGAGGAGTCGAGGTTTTGGAAGGTGACTTCGGCAGTCTTGAGAGTAGTTTCAAAGATCTGACGGGCGTTGTCCATCACGCCAGGATTGTCGGAGTTGAAGGCGAAGGATTTGCGGTTGAGGTACATCTCTTGCAATTCGCCTTCGTTATCCCAGGTGCCGTTTTCAACTGCGAGGTTGACGTTGGAGGAGTATGAGCCGGAGGCGTTGGAGAAGACGCGGGTGGCGGCTTGACGCAGGTTGATCCCCATCTCTTCGGCTTGGGCTAAGGCATGTTTGCGGATGAAGTTCATTTCGAGGGGTTCATCGGCTTCGGCGGCCATTTTCACGGCTTGGTCGAGGAGATTCATCTGGTTGATGAACAGGTCGCGGAAGACACCGGAACAGTTGATGACGACATCGATGCGGGGGCGACCGAGTTCTTCGAGGGGGATCATATGGAGTTTGTTGATCCGACCGAGGGCATCGGGGACGGGTTTGACACCGACCATCCACATGATTTGGGCGAGGGATTCGCCGTAGGTTTTGATATTGTCGGTACCCCAGAGGACACAGGCGATCGTTTCGGGATATTTACCACCATTTTCCCGCATTTGCCGATCGAGTAACCTGTCCACTACCACTTTCGCAGATTTTACTGCGGCTTCGGTGGGGATAGATTGCGGATCGAGGGCGTGCATGTTCTTACCTGTGGGTAAGACATCGGGGTTACGAATCGGGTCGCCACCTGGCCCTGGGAGGATATATTCACCGCCCAAACCTTGCAGAAGGGCTGCGAGTTCGTTATCGGCACAAACCTGTTTGAGGCAAAATTCGAGGTAAGCGAAGAGGGGTTTGATTTCTTCGAGGTTGACTTGTTTGTAGCCAGATGCGTAGAGAGATTCGACCCACGCTTCTTTTGGCCCCATGTTGAATAAGTTCAACCGCGCGACGAGGGAAATGCGACCTTCATCGTTGACTTGGGGCGATACTATTGCTGTCACTGCAGCGCGGACGGCCATCGTGATATCTTGCAACAGTTGGACATCTTCGAGGATACCGCGATCGTTATTTTGATAAACCTCTTCGAGGCTACGTCCGATACTGTCGGTAATGATGCGGGGTAAACCTTTGAGTCCTTCTTCTTCACGATCGAGTGATGCGATATTGACCAGAGTGGCGATCGCTTCTTCGGCTGTGGGTGGTTTACCAACTACGTGCAATCCGCAGGGCAGGAGGCGCGATTCAATTTCCATCAGGCGGCTATAGACAGCCCCAACGATGTTATCGCGGACTTCAATTTCCATCGTGCCAGCATCGACATCGGGCAGTTCGACATCTTTGTCGAGGTTACAAATCCGCGCTTTGTCCATAATTGTATTCACAATTTGGACGCCGCGACCGCTATCGCGCAGTGATTGGTAGGAACCGACGAGTTCGCCAAGTTCTTGTAAACCTCGGTAAAGTCCCGCGTTTTCCGCTGGGGGCGTGAGGTAAGAAATTGTTTCGGCGTAAGAGCGACGTTTGGCAATTGTTGCTTCGCTGGGATTATTCGCTGCGTAGTAGTAGAGGTTGGGAATATTTCCAATCAAACTATCGGGGAAACATTCGTTCGACATTCCCATTTGCTTCCCAGGCATGAATTCGAGCGAACCGTGGGTACCAAAGTGCAATACTGCATCAGCTTCCCAAACTTTCTCTAGATACGTATAGTAAGCTGCGAAACCGTGGTGCGGACTAGCGGAACGGGAGAATAACAACCGCATTGGGTCGCCTTCATAACCGAAGGTTGGCTGCACGCCGATGAAGATATTCCCGAAATGTTTACCGTAGATTACCAGATTTTGACCGTCGCTATTGAGATTACCTGGTGGTGGCCCCCAGCTTTCGTGGAGTTTTTCGGAGTAAGGAGTCAGTGCTTCGTATTCGGGCACGGACATCCGATAGGCGACGTTCAGTTCGGGACTATTATATTGAGCTTGAGCGTCGTGAATTACTGCTTCAAGTAGCTCTTTTGAAGATGCTGGCATGTCCTGAACGTCATAGCCGTCTTTTTTCATGCCCTGCATGACTTCAAAGATCGACCCAAATACGTCTAAATAAGCGGCGGTACCGACGTTACCTTTATCGGGTGGGAAACTGAAGACCGTAATTGCTACTTTCTTTTCGACTTTGGCTTTGCGGCGTAGATTCGCCCACTTCATTGCCCGTCCCGCGATCGCTTCGATCCGGTCTTGGAGGGCGATCGCGCGGCCAGTAGTACCGTCGCGACCTGATAAGATGATCGGCTCGATCGCGCCATCCAACTCAGGAATCGCAATTTGTAAAGCTACTTGAATCGGGTGTAAACCGAGGTCGCTTTCTTCCCACTCTTCAGTGGTTTGGAAGACTAATGGCAGTGCCACCATATAGGGACGATTCAACCGCTTGAGCATGTCGATCGCTTTGGGATGATCCTGCCGTGCGGGGCCACCAACCAGTGCAAATCCGGTTAGGGAGATGACTGCATCGACGATCGCTTCGGTTTTGGCGATCGGGTCGAAGAAGTAGGCTTCCAGCGGCTTGGAGAAGTCTAGACCACCTGCAAATACCGGAATTACCCGTGCGCCCATTGCTTCGAGTTCCTGCACCATCGCGACATAATGTGCGGCATCGCCCGTGACGATGTGGGTGCGCTGCAATACCAGACCGATGCAGGGTGCGTTGGGGTCTTTACGATCG
>NZ_JANPGM010000432.1:0-7114 GCF_031423935.1 Chamaesiphon sp. VAR_69_metabat_338 | reverse complement strand
TAGATGTAAATTTCCGAAAGCTATCTTGGAAACCTAAATCGATCGTCGATTTGCGTAAAAGTTCGCGTTCGGTAGCTGTCGCCATCACTCGATCTAACGCTACAGTTTTGCTGTGAATATCGAGATCGTCCAAGGCAATATTAAAGTCCCCACACACGCAAATTGACTGCTGAACCGCCGTCATTGTGGTTTTTAAATACAAACCTAATAATTCCAACCACCGTAGCTTGTAGGCGTATTTATCGCTGTCGATCGCGTTCCCATTCGGCACATAGAGATTGACAATCCGCACGCCATCGAGAGTACCCGCAATTACCCGTTTTTGCTCGTCTAGATCGCCAACTAACTCTGGTGCTAAAACACCGCCAAAACCGCGACTGACATCCGTCAATGGCTGCTTGCTAAATATCGCCACCCCGTTATAAGATTTCTGTCCAGAAATATAGACATGATAACCACCAGCCGCGATCGCATCGATCGGAAATTGCTCGTCGGTAGCTTTACTTTCTTGGATGCACAGAACATCGACCGGATTTTCTTGCAACCAGCTAGTAACAATCCCCAGCCGCGTCCGAATCGAGTTAACATTCCAAGTTGCAATTTTCATTCTAGGGGATAGGGAATAGGGGATAGGGAATAGGGAATAGGGAATAGGGAGTAGATAGTCTTTACAACGATCGACTATCAATTCTCTAACTCTTTTGGCATTACAAATAAACCATCTGTGCCGGTTTCCAGATCGACGGCTTTGACAACGGCATCGATGTTTAACTCGCCGTAGATATGTGGAAATAAATTACGAGGATCTGTGCCTTCATCGCGAATTTCTGCGGTGACTCGATCGCGATCGATGACCACAATGACTACATCCTCAAGACCTGCAAAAAAGCGATTTGCAGAGCCAACAACTTGCGCGAGGGTAGAACAGTGAATGAATCCCTCTGTTGCGAGCGTATCGCTGCGATAAGTCCCCAAATTCTTAGCTTTTGTCCAGCGATCGGCAAGAGTGATATGCAGAATGGTATTCATAACGATGTTTAGAATGATGCTAATTTACGTCGCTGTCAAAATTGTTGTTAGATCTTGCGGACGAACGCGATAATACCATATTCTTGCTGGTAAAACTAATACCATCGGCCCATTGCCACAGTTACCCAAGCAACCGCAACCTTCTACCGCGATTTCTGGCGGACTCATTGTGCGAGCAGCAGCTAAGACAGCGGCAGCACCTTGCTTCTTACAAGTCCGATTTTGACAAATCAGGATGCAAATTGGTTCGCTCATATAAGCAGCTCGACATAAATATTTAGCATGTACATAATGCCGGAACTTTAGATATTTATGGATATCTCCATCCGCAGATTTTAGATTCGATCGTACCTAAATACCAAGCAAGACAAATCTTCACCAACCATATCGATCGTAAATGATTCATAAGATTCATTATCCTTTGGTGCGTTGCGATTTCCTTCGGTGCGTTACGCTTGCGCGATGACACACCCTACTATTCCCAACTACTAATTATCAATTATCAATTATCAACTATCAACTATTTCAACCATTGCCGAATAGTTTGATTGAGTTGCTTGAGCTTGACTGGTTTAGTGAGATAGTCATTGGCACCGGCTTGCAAGCATTTATCACGATCGCCTTCCATTACCAGCGCGGTGAGTGCCACGATGGGGATGTTCGCAATTTGGGGCTGTTGGCGAATCTGGGAGATCGCTTCGAGTCCATCCATTCCGGGCATTTGAATATCCATCAAGATCAGCGCGGGATGGTGTTGCTGGGCGAGTTGGATGGCAGATAGTCCATCTTGAGCGACAATCGGACGATAGCCTTTGACAGTGAGATAGCTAGCGATCGTATTAATATTGAGTTCGTTATCTTCGACAATTAGGATCAGTGGTGGTTCGGGCATTTCTTCGACGATCGTACCCGACACAGTACCGAGATAGTCGAGCTTCTGTAAAGGATCGTGGGGGGAGTCAAGTCGATCCCAATTTTGCTCGGCAACCAGGCAAGTATGGGGTAATAACACTTCAGTATAATTGCCCTGACCGATGATACTCCGAGAAGTGAGGGTACCGCCATGCAGTTCGACGATCGGATTGACTAGCATTAAGCCCAAACCGACATGATGGCTGTCATTGGTGTAGCCTTTCATCGGCGAGATCGATCGATCCAATTCATCGTCGGCGGTCGTCGTCAGAATCTGTTTGCTAGTATCGATCGCCGCAAACCGGATCGACGAATTGGCATCCACTGTCGTCCCAACTTGCTCCCGCGTCACGGTTAATTTTACCGTACCGCCAATCTGTGTAGCATCGATCGCCCGATCGAGTAAATTAATCAATACTTGACGCATCCGCTGGAGATCGACACAGATCGCGCCAGCATTGGCGGGGATATTTGTCTCTAATTGAATCTGTTTTTGGATTGCGTGGTGTTTGACAAATTTAGCACTAAATTGACACAGGTCGGCAACTGCAACTTGCGTTTTTTCTAGTTCTAGTTTGCCCCCTTGAATTTGAAATAGATCGGTCATGTTATTGACCAATGCGAGTAGATACCCACCGCTCCGATCGATCGTCGTAACTGCATTGAGTTGTCTTTCGTTCATGACCCCAAAGACTTCTTCTAATAATGCCTCTGACATCCCCAAGATACCATTGAGCGGATTGCGAAATTCATGGCTGAGTGTGGCGATGAATTCATCTGTAAAGTAGTTGGTTGGAATCAATCCGGCATGTGCCGCGTCCGGCGGAATCGCGGCGAGGAGTTGGGGATAACGTTGTTCGAGTTCGAGAACTTTGGCCGGATCGCCCGATCGCCTGTAGCAATCTCGGGCATCTTGTAAATAAACTGCGGCGATTTTTGATTTGCCCCAGGCGGCATAAAATTGACTGGCACGTTCGTTTGCTAGTGCTTCTGCGACTAAAGATCGATCTGTTTGAGCGGCGAGGATCGAGTCTTCCAATCGCTCGATTTCGATTGCATATTCTGCCAAAGTTTTTGCTTGAGCTGCTTCGACAAATTCATACTCATCTCGATCGTTCATGTGCTCAAATTCAAGTTGATATTTTGACCGATCGCTAGTTTTTTGTAAGTTAAACTTAGGATCCTGCCGACCCTAATTATATTACATAGCATGAGGAAATTCGCTCGATCGGGATTTCGTCTGGTTGGCTTTCCCGTTGCTACTACAAGATCGCGGCTGGTAGCGGTAAATTTAGCATCGATCTAGCTACGATCGATTTGAGGCGCGGTCGGTGCCGCAAGCGATCTATGAATATAATCTCTACACATTTAGTATACCCAGATTGTCGCTCGATCGATAACGCGGCACCTCAATTTTGAGTTACATTTAGTAATAGGGGAAAAATCCAAAATCGCCTATTGTTGTGCCGAGGCCCGATCGAGCTGTAACCTAGTAGAGATAGCGTCAGTTCCCACAGTTTCATGTCACAATTACCAACTACCCTCGAAGAATCGATCGCGTTAGCTCAAACTGCGACCCTGGCAGCGATCGCGGCTGGACATCAACGGATTACCGTCGAGATTGTCATCCCCGAACTCAAGTCGATGGGGTTGGCACGGCAATTTATCGAGTCGTTTAGCGATCGCGGGAATGCGCTCAAGGTATTATTCCCCGATACAGGTGCGGCAGCTTTAGCCAAACGAGATTGGCAGGATCGGAATTTTAAGATTGACGATTTAGGTAGTAGTCGATCGCCAGTCGAGGATAAAATTCAAGCTGAAGACCAATTATTTATCGCGATCGAGCCATCGGCGGTGGAAGTCGCTCAAGTCGAAAAATTGTGTAATGCTGCTGGAGACCGTCCAGTCATCTTATTTTTACCCAAGCTCGAAGATGCGGCGATCGTCGGTATCGGTTATGCAGCCAGACAACTGCGCGACAGATTTTTGACCACACTCACCTGTGCTTACTATATTAAGCCGCTCGAAACAGCAGCCATCTACCGCTGCTATCCAGGTCAATGGCAAGTGTGGCTGGAAGGGGATAATGACTATACCCTCATCTCGGAATCGCCCGCCAAACCTGTCGGGGACGAATTAGACGCGCTGCTGGTGGCACCGACAGCACCAGGAGATAATGCGCCTGCGGCTAAGTCACCTGGCATATTTGCTAGTTTGGGTCGCTTTTTACGGACCTTGAGTCGATGATTTGTAGTATTGCTGCGAGATATTTGTAGCGGTGAGTACAGCTACCCGATGTCTGTCAGAAATCGGGTATCGCGCCAGCGGCAACTACTCATCCCCTTCAATCAGCAATATAGGTTGGCACTTGTGGCTGACTACTTTCCCACAGGCGGTACACAGCAGATTCGGCGAGATCGCCCAATTCAGCAGCTAAGATGCCCTCGCATACATCGGTGTTTTTGGCAAGCCACACGCCAGCAATATTCACTTCATAAAAATCTCGATCGACATAGCAAAACGAAATGGGATTGGGGAGACAAGTCATCTGCGATCGATCGAGACTAGCTCTCACTGCGGCAGTGGGCACCAAAAACGAAGCATTACCGGATTGAACGTATAGTGGTTCGCTAATCCGTAAAGCTAGAATAGTGCGCTGCATGACCCATTGTTCCAAGGATGCGTCGATCTGTTCTAAACGCAAGCCAAATTCGCTATAGGTTAACTTCAACATATTCATTCCTCAACTGTCTGCTCGTGCTGTTGTCGCTTCCGGTCGGAAGATCGAATCCGATATCTCTATTAAATGCCAAGCTTGACTGAGTTCGTACCTGAGAATGACTGACTTATGCAGATCTTGGCGATCGAAGAACTTCGATCGAGATGTAGGTGCCTCATCCAGTTGTCTTACTAGTGCTCGCACCGATCGATGGGCAATGCCGGTAGAACAGCCAGAACTAGCCCGACGAATCGATCGATCGCCCCGGCATCGCTGGTAGTTTATCTAAAGAGTCTTGGATCGATCGGGGCATAAAGTGATTCCTAGCGATCGGATCGTATCGCACCAAGCGCGGGATTCAGATCGACGAGCGAGTGCAACAGGGCTTCCCAAGCATCCACTTAGTTACAAATCACACTTTAAGATCGCAATATTATCTGTAGGTGAGGTCTAAATTAGCGGTGTAATCTTGTTGAGATCTCTTTTGACGTTCTCATGATAATCTTGGTATATTTTTTTAAATATTCCCTTGCGTATTCAGCATATTCACTGATTGAATCGAGCAAGAATTATCGTCATAAAAATTACATAATTCTACCGCGATCGGCTAGCTCGATCGGCCTAAAAACCTTGATATGAGCGGTATTTCGATCGGACGATCGAAATAGAACTAGTTGATAAGAATATAGCTATACCTGGATTAGATCGAAGTTATTAGTAATTAGCGTCGGTTGTAATTTTAGCAAAATAAGTTAAAGTGTACGTAAGTAGTTCTCTACTTGCAGCCGATAGCAAAGTATCCATACTGACTTTACTACTCAATTGTGCTCAGCGATCTACATGTCTAATTTCGGACATTTTGGGATACGGATTGACGATCGAACGGGCTGAGATGCCGATCGCTTTTAGGAGATCGGCTGGAAGTCTGAAGCCAATGTGAGCGTTGGATACTGGCTCTTCTGTAAGTATTATCTTGAGGTCATTTGCCATGCGGCACGTCAATCAAAATACACACCAGAATGCTGAGTTTGAATACGAAGCCTTGAAAACCGAGCAACGGACTTCAATTGAGAAGTTGACGCTAGAGATTAAAGACAGTATTCACCACACAGTAGCCACCATGTGGCAAATCGGTAAAAATCTCGTTGAAGTGCGCAGGCAACTTGGCATGCGCCAGTTTACTCAGTGGTTGAAGACTGAGTTTGACTGGAGCCGCCGCACTGCTTACAATTTCATGAATGTTTATGAGGCTGTGCCAGATTCAATCCGTGCAAACTTTGCACGGATCGATATTTCGATCTCGGCTCTCTATCTCCTGGCGGCACCTTCAACTCAATCGGAGATCCGCTGTGATTTTTTCGATCGAGCGGTGGCGGGCGAGCGGATTATTTACAGCGTAGTTCAAAGAGCTATTTGCGAAGCCAAGAGCAACAGCAGGGACATCGAACGATCGCGCTGTTCCGAGGAGCTAAATGCTGCGACAGATTTTGGCGAACAGACTTTACTCGCCAAGCAGCAACGAGCCGATGCTGAAACCAACACGAGCGAAAATTCAGATCTGAGGATTTCGCTCGTTCAGCCGGCAAATGTTCAGAGTGGATCGGACGATGCGATCGATATCGATGCTGAAATTGAGACTGAGGAGCCTTCATTTATCAGTCCAGCGTGGAACTCGATCCAAAAGGAGTTTTCGTTATTCTGGGGCGATACGATGTCGCCGCGCTTTCAAGATCGATTGCCCGATAATGCTTTTGTGTTAGCAATTCCTTCGATTCAATGGCATCATGATTGGCTGGCAAATGACGATCGGGGTTGTATTGCGATTCCGCGATCGCAGCTAGAGTATCAGTTAGTCGAGCAGTTCCTATCCGCACTTGCAGAAAACGATCGAGCGTTGATTTTACCTTGGATACCAAGCTGGAAAACAATTGAGTTAGCTTTAGATCTGGATCTCAGAATTTATGCTGGCGACCCAGATCTCGTTCGCTGCGAGCAAATGGTGATTAATTTAGGTTTCGATCCACAGCAAGTCGATCGCATCCGGTGGTAATCGATTTAGACCTGAGCTAATCGATCGACCTGCGGTTGTTAATTTAGTTCTCAGTCTATGCGTGCAAACTTTGCACGCATATTTTTTATCTGACGATCGGTATTGGCGATATCTGGCGATCGTAGCCAGAGGAGCGGTTGAGCGGCTAATCGATCGACCTGCGGTTGCTAATTTAGTTCTCAGTCTATGCGTGCAAAATTTGCACGCATATTTTTTATCTGATTGTCGGTGTTGATGGGGTCTGGCAATCTCAGACGAAGGAGCGATCGAGCGGCTAATCGATCGCTCTGCCGTTGTTAATTTATTTCTCAGGCTATGCGTGCAAATTTTGCACGCATGTTTTCTGTCTGAAGTTCGGTGTTGGCGGGATCTCGCGATAGCAGATATAGGATCGGTCGAGCTGT
>NZ_JANPGM010000431.1:0-7771 GCF_031423935.1 Chamaesiphon sp. VAR_69_metabat_338 | reverse complement strand
CTCGTCGGCTGGCATGTCAACCAGGAAGCCAGACAAGGAGGCTAATAGTTCGGGTGCGTCGGTATCGAGTGACAGATCGCCGCTGAGATCCAACATTTCAAAGGCATCGACGATCTCTTCGTCGTCGGCAGCCCCGATCGTCGATCGATCGTTAGTAATAAATTCGTTGAGGAGATCGGTGCTATTTGTAATTGTCGAGAAAGTCGCTCCAGCCTTAAAGATCGGACGAGGCGGTGTCAGTTCGTCAGAATTTTGCTCGTTTGTGGCAAATGCGTCGAGATCGTCACTATCAGTAATAGTCGAGAAAGTTGGTTGGACGGTTAATGAGCCAAAAGGATCGGTTAGCGTCTGGAAGTCATTGGCACTAGCAAGATCCCCCAGGATTGCCGCAGATTCTGCCGTTTGTGCTGCTGCATCACCGAAATCGGCGATCTCAAAATTATTGAGGTCGATATCGAAGCTGCGATCGGGGCGCATGGAGTCGCGATCGATCGTTCCATTCCATTCGGGGATCGTTTCTGCTTCGCTCAGGGGCACAATGCCCGATCCTGGTAGCTCGATCTCGCCAGGTAAATTGGCTGTTTGACCGATTAAGACCATCGCCTGAGTGCGTCGCCAAGCTGCTAATGCCAAGGCCGCGATCGCCCGAATCTGATGGGGTTGGGACTTTAGATGTGCGAGTACTGACGCGCACAAGTGACCCATTGCGGGCAGTTCGAGCATTTCGGCTAAGCCGCCCAATTCCTCAGCACTAATCAGCAACTCATCGTACAAACTACTCGAATTGTCGCCATTAACAGATGACTCTAACTGTGTGAGCGAACGTTCGACTTCCGATTCAAACAAGAAAGTCAGAATATCTTCACCCGATTCGGAGGCCAACATATTTGCCTCATCTTCAGGATTGAACTCGCCCAAGCGTTCGCGGAGGCGATCGAATAACGGATCGACGTGCGCTTTTAACCAGGCAGCATCCGCATCCAAACCTTGCCGATTGAGATCGACTATCTGTCGCAGCCGATCGATCGTGCCGAGCATCCATTGCTCGACGTCGGCATCGGGTGGCTCAGACCTACCATACTGGATAATCTTAAAATAATCCTCCAGATGGTGTCCTAATTTAGCCAGGGTGGTATAACCCATCATCCCCGCACCACCTTTGATCGAGTGCGCCGAGCGGAGGAGTCCATCCAACTGCTTGCCGGTCACTCGACCAGTACCCAGTCCCTGTAGTCCCGATTCGATAACATCTAAATAATCTGTCGCTTCATCCAAAAATTGGAGTTTGACTTGTTGTTCTTGATCTGAAGTAATCATCTGAGAGGGTAGGGGTAGAAGAGCGGGGAGCGGGGAGCGGGGAGCGAGGAGGTAAGAATGGGGGCAGGAATTCGGGGATGTTAGAGCTGGCAGTAGATATCGATATCTACTCCCTACTTTGAACTCCATTACTCCCCGCTCCCCGCTCCCCGCTCCTCCCTAATTCCGATCGACATTAACTTTAAACTTACCGACCGAAGCTTGCAGGGCTTGGGCGATGGTAACTGTTTGTTGGAGCGAGGTGGATACCTGCTTGGAGGAGTCGGAGGTCTGTTCGGAGATTAAGGCCACTGCAGCCATGTCTACCTTGACAGCTTGAGATGTTTCGACTTGATCGTTGGTGGCGATCGAGATCGATTGCAAGAAGGCATCCATTTGATTGGATAGGGCAATAATCTGTTTCAAACTGGTTTTGGTTTGTTCGACAGATTGGGTACCTTCGACGACCTGAGTAGTACTCAATTCCATTGCTTGAGCGACCGCGCTGGTTTCTCGTTGAATGGTTTCGACGATTTTTTCGATTTCTTTGGTGGCTGCGGCTGATTGGGCTGCTAGTTGACCGACTTCTTCGGCTACGACTGCGAAACCGCGTCCTTCTTCACCCGCCCGTGCTGCCTCGATACTGGCGTTAATCGCTAGCAAGTTGGTTTGGAGGGCGATTTGGTCGATCAAGCCGGTAACTTTGGAAATCTGTTGTGAAGATTCACCCAAGCGTTTAACTTTTTTGGCTGTCTCAGAGATGGTTTCGCGCAGTTGGACGATACTTTGGACGGTACGATCCATCGCTTGACCGCCGACTTCAGCCGTAGAAGCAGCAGATGTGGCCACTGTCGCTGCCTGACGCGCATCGGCAGATACCGATCGAATCGAGTCAGTCACTGTTTCGATTTTGGCGAGAGTGACTTGGATTTGGTCGGCTTGCTTGGCTGCTGCTGCGGTGAGCAAGCGAACTTCGGATTCGTTGTCACCGACAGAGCCGTTCACTTTCCCAGCTGCATCTTTTACAGTCGTTACAATATCGCGGAGACTTTCGATAATCGAGTTAAAGAAGTCACCGACGATCGCGATTTCCCCGTCGCTGATTTCCGATCGAACGGTTAAGTCACCTTCGGATGCGCCTTCAATTTCCATCAACAACCGCAGCAATTCTTTTTGGCGTTGTTCGTTTTCAGCCTTAGCTGTTTGGGCGCGTTGTTCGGACGCTACGGCTTCAAAGAGACTCCGTTCGGTAGCGGCAAAACCACCTAAACCAGCGGCGATCGGTTTAGCAAATTCGCGCAGGTACTCAGTTTCCCACTCTTCCCACTGATGAATTTTGCTACAGTGGTGAGCGACGAGCAGTCCCAACAAGTTATTACCTTGCAGGATCGGTACGACCAGATTGGACTTGATTTGGAGTCTAGTAAATAATTGTTTGTGATCGGGATGATAGTTAGCGGCCATCGCGTCATCGGTGGCGATCGTCCGACCCTTGGTATATTCAGCCATCAATTCTGCCGGAATACAAGGATCTTCGATCCGTTCGGCGAGCGCGCTTACGAACCCTGGGAGGACGGCTTCCCCAGCGATATGACCGCTCAGATCGGGGAAGAACCGATAGACGACCAACCGATCGGCAGCAATTTGTTGCAGAGCTTCTTCAAGCACATAGGCTAATGGAGCCGCCATCTCGCCGGTGGTTTGGGCGCGAGAGACTTCTGCGTATAATTCCGTCCGCTTATTCTGTTGGGACTGCATGAACAAGAGGTCTTGAATTTGACCGGCCATCAAGTTAATGTTGTTACCTAATTGGCCGATTTCGTCTTCACTGGTGACTTCCAAGCGATCGCCAAATTCACCTTGACCGATTTTGGCAACGACTTTGGCCGCATCGGCGATCGGCTGGGTAGCACGATTGGCGATTAAGGTAGCTAGTCTGAATGTAATCGCTGCAGTGATGCCCGCCCCAATCAAAATCGTGGTTAGCAATCCCGATAGAGTGGCAAAGGCCGCAGCTTCATCGATGACAGTTACAACCGTCCACGGCAACTGTTGCATCCCTTCAAGTTTGCCCAAGTTAGCCGCTGTCATCAATTCGACGTGGTCGCCGCGATCGTTGGCATTGACTTGACCACCAGCGACGATCGTGGTGTGGTGGCTAATCATCTTGCCTGTTTCTCGT
Source organism: Chamaesiphon sp. VAR_69_metabat_338 (assembly GCF_031423935.1). NCBI lineage: Bacteria > Bacillati > Cyanobacteriota > Cyanophyceae > Gomontiellales > Chamaesiphonaceae > Chamaesiphon > Chamaesiphon sp. VAR_69_metabat_338. Next base: position 4,293 of record NZ_JANPGM010000431.1, on the reverse strand, counting down.
GCTGCAATCAGATCTTTATCCTCTGGCTTGTTAGTATAGTCACCATTAGAACTGATAAAGACAGTGCCAGTCCGTCGATCGGAAATGTGGTAGTCTTCATGTTTGGATTGGAAATCTTTGAGCGGGCCTTCCAACCGTTCGATCGGTGCTCTTGTCCGCATGATACCGATAATTTGGCCGGTTGCGACATCCTTAACTGGCGTGGCGAAATGGATGGTCATTTTGCCAGTACTCTTCGATTTATCTGCCTCCGAAATGACCGTTTTTCCGGTTTTGAGTACTTCTTGGAAATATTTGCGATCTAAATGATTGGTTAGTGCCGCACCTTTATTTTGGGCAATGACATTACCTTTGAGATCGAAAAACGCGATACTGTCGTAGATCTGATAGCTAGTAATATATTGGTCTAACAGCTTGGTTTTAGCTTCGGCTGAAGTGAGCGCAGATAGCTTGGCATCGGCGAATACTGGTTGTGAAGCCAAAACTTCGACGTCACCATTCCGCTCGAAGATAAAGCGGTTAAATTTATCGGCAATCTGGATCGCGCGAGTTTTTTGGTCTTGAGCTGTCTGCGTTCTGAGGGTACCATCAATCTGGCTGTAGCTGAGTGCGCCAATGATGGCGATCGGTGCCAGTCCCAAAATAGTGGCTAGCAATGTCACCTTGGTTTTGAGGCTTAATTTGCTCCACTTGCCGGTTGGAGCTGATGCGGCTAGTGCGGCTGGATCGACGGTTCTGAGTTGAGTTTGGGGGTTAGACTGATTCATATTGTTGATGATGAGACTTAATATAATGGCGGGTCGGTAGTCAATTTGCGGTGGCAAATCCACTCTGAGAGCATGTTGCTAAGTGGAGCTGATTTAGCCATTAACGATCGCAGTGGTGTTAATTCTTCAAAACGTCTGCATTAATAATTGCTTCAGGCTCCAATACCAAAATCAATTCTTTTCCTTGTAAGATCCAACCGCGTAGATAGGGAGTGAAAGCTGGGTTGAAACTACCGATCGGCGATTCGATATCTTCGTGGGCAAATCGGACTACCCCCTGAATCGATTTCACCGCTACTGCCAGGGGTACCTGACCGACTTTGAGCAGGGCGATATCAAAACTATGAGCGTGTCGGTCGATCGGTGTTAATCCCAAAATTTCGGGGAGATCGACCAGCCACAGCAGGCTACTGCGCCGGTTGAATAAACCGAGAACTGGTGCGGGCAGGTTCGGAATTACCGAAACTCGACTGGCGGGCAAGACGATCGCTTCTTGAGTTTGCAGCATGGGCACGACGGCACAAGTTTGGACATCGAGCTGAAATTTCAAAAACATGTCGCCAATAGTGGCGGTCGATCTTTGAGTTGGCGCGGTAATGGTCATAGCAGGATAGTAGATAGCGACTTACGTAACTCCTTCGGAGAGGCTGTGCCTACGGCAGGCTTACGCCAACGCCAACGTCAGGTTTCTCGACGGTTAAGCGATTCTCCTGTCGGAGAGGCTTCGCCAACGAGACAGTGGATAGGGGATTGTGGATAGGGATTGAGAACTAATAAATAGCAGAGCTTTAACTTGTCGATCGAGAATTTTACTATTTACTATCCACTATTCACCATCCACTAATTAGAAACAGATTTAACAGCTTTAATAATATCTTCCTGAGAATAAGGCTTGGTTACATAGACATCTACACCTTGCTTCTTACCCCATAATTTATCCAAATCTTGATTGCGAGAAGTACAAGCAATAACGGGGATTTTTTCAGTGTCGGGATTCTTTTTCAATGTCCGACAAAATTCAAAGCCGTTCATCCCTTCCATGACGACATCAGTAATCACGAGATCGGGTTTTTCTTTATCGACCATGCTGAGGCCATCTTTGGCATTGTCAGTCGAGATCACTTGATAACCATTATCCTTGAGATACATAGTCATCAATTTCATTTCGGACGGCGTATCTTCAACCACTAAAATCTTAACCATTTGTGCGATTTCCCTTTTGAATATGTAATGCAGTCTAAACTTGTTACTTACCTAATTTGCTGACAGCAATCTTTAACTTCTAACTAAATTATTGATGCTCTGCCATTAAATGTTTCGATACCATATCGATTAACCCTGCTTGAGTAAACGGTTTGGTCATATAGTCAGTCGAGCCGGCCATTTTGGCTTTGGCTCTGTCGATAATGCCCGTATTGCCCGTTACCATCACAATTGGCGTCTTTTTGAAGGCTGGATGCTTGCGCAGCATCGAGCAAAGCTTGTAGCCATCGATCGTCGGCATGCCCACATCTAATAAGATAATGTCGGGATCGATCCGAATAATCTTCATCAAAGCTGTGCCCGAATCGACGATCGGAAACACCTTGAAACTATCCCCATCCAAAAAGCGATTGATTTCTCGCAAAATGGTCGGACTATCATCGACGCAAGCAATTTTATAAGTAGCTTGGTCGTTGAGGTCTTCCGTTGTGGTGGGGCCGAGCGCGCCAGTTTTTTCAGCAACTGATGCGAGGGTAGCCGAGACAGATTGATCTTGCTCGTTAAAGCGATCGCGATCCATGCCCGCTGTATAGAGCTTGTGCAGGCGATCGAATGGTGGCTGCGGCCCCCGCAAGCCAACAATCTTGTTGTTGATCAAGCGATGGAGATTATTGGCAACTGTCAGCTCATCTTGCTTGAGCAGCAAAGATAACTGCCTAAAGCTAAACCCAATCAAGATTTTGCTCAACTTAGTCTTGACATCTGGCGTCAGCAACGGATGCTCGACGTTCATCAGATAAGGACGTTGATATGGTGATTGGATCGCTGGTTGTAAGGCTTGCCAAGCGTGTAACTCTGTTTGACATTCCTTGGTAACAAACAAAAAGTTACCACTCCACCAAATCGGGAAGGCGGTATCTCGCGAGATTAATTCGCTAGTACCGGAAGTAATCAATAAATAAGATTGCAGGACTTCTTTGGTGACACTTTTGACTAAAATACCCGCTGTCTGTTCGGTAATATGTCCTTGTGCGATCAACCAGCGAATTGCTTGGTAATCTAAACTCGGATAAGTTGCCTCTAAATTAGCTTCTTTTAACTGCTCTCGCAAATCGGTATACACCTGATTAGCTAAGATCGTTGGGCTAAGGCGGCGCAAATGTTGCTCTAGTCGCTCAACAGGTTCGAGTGAATGATTGGCATAAAATAGTTTACCTTCATAAAAATAGAGTAACCAAGTGATGTCATTGGCAACAATCCGCACACAACCTTTAGCTTGAGAAGTAGCTAATTGTTCTAATAACTTGATGGGGTTTAGTGTTCTTTCGGTATCAGCAACGCTGCTAGAACCCTGATTCATGGCTCGAACTCATAGCTTAGTGGACTTGATTTGCAAAAGCAGAAAAAGATCGCAATTGAGACTAGATCGTACGTGGGACTGAATTACAGCCGCTAGACAGATAGAGAATCGATCGCGCATGTTAATGCATGTCCTTCTTATATTTCCCTGCTGGCAACGCAAAAGTGACATTTCCTAAATAAACCGATCGCTGCTGGCTATTTTTCTGCACAGCCAGCTATGTCGAAGCTATGGCTGCGCCGCTAGTTTTACCGCCATGACACCACCAATCGCAACAGCAGCTACTTTTCCGGTACAATGTCTAAGCCTGTCTGCGATTGCTACTCGTTCGCTAGCAGATCTACTATCCCGAAGGTCAACCTGTGAAATTAGTCGCGATCGATTTTGAGACTGCTAACCGCAATCCCAATAGTGCCTGCGCTTTGGGCATCGTCCAGATCGATAATAACGAGATCGTCCATGAAGAAATCTTTCTAATTCGGCCCCCATCCTACCAGTTTGAATTCACGCGCATTCATGGCATCATGTGGTCGGATGTCGCTCAGGCTCCCACTTTCAAGCAAGTCTGGACGCAAATTTCGACTCGGATCGCCACTGCCGATGCCCTAGTCGCTCACAATGCGAGTTTCGATCGCCGCGTCCTCTATGCTTGCTGCGATCTCTATCAGATTCCCCATCCCCACCAACAATTTATCTGTACCGTCGCCCTGGCTCGCGAACGCTGGAATCTCTACCCCACCAAGCTGCCCGATGTGTGCAGGCACCTAAATATTACCCTCAACCACCATCAAGCTCTATCCGATGCGCGAGCCTGTGCCGAGATTGCGATCGCGGCTGCTCGGTTATGACAATCGCCAAGACTGTTAATACCATTGTGGATTGTGGATTGGAAACCCTAGCTGGAGCTGGAATCTACTAAATCATCCATTACAGCTACACCCCCGACTTCTTGAAGAAGTCGGG
>NZ_JANPGM010000430.1:0-2047 GCF_031423935.1 Chamaesiphon sp. VAR_69_metabat_338 | reverse complement strand
TGTAGGTCGCGATCGATAGCTGTGATTTAACGGACAAAGCCAGCAATCCGTTCGTCAAAAGTTTGGCTGACTACATTGAATTGTTGCAACCACGCTTCTACTCCCACACTGAGTTTGCCATACACTTTGATGTCAATTGGTTTGACCAGGGCGAACATCTGTTTGAAATCTGCCCAACCGGAGATCATCTTGATATGTTCCATGACTTTATCGCGATCGCTAAAGGTAATAATCACACTGACTTTGGTATGCCTGGGATTAGTATAAAACTGCAAAGTTATCAGTTCTTTAATCCCTTCTGTTGCCAATCGTTGTACTGCGGACTCGATGACAGTCTTATATTCTGCAAAAGAGCCAATTAGCTCTAGCTCTTCGACGAGGGTGACATGTTCGCTAGATGTTGAATTGAGCATCAAACCTCTAAAATTGGTAGTTTTATCCACTACAGACAATTCTAGAGGGTAATGGGCTAGAAGTTAACTAGATAAAAAGTAGTGTGAATCGATCGAGCGCAACCGCTGAGACTGAGATACAGCCTCAAATATGGTGTGCGTAGCTCCGCCACGACCGCTTGCGCTCCCACCAGAACAGTCAGGAGCTTCACGATTTGTTATCCAAAGTGGGAACCTCTCAAACTCAATCTACATCTAATCAAATACAAAGGAAAAAGAAAAAGCTTTTACGATCGCTGAACCTAATCGTAAAAGCAGGAGGGTGAGCCTTGCGGCTGATATCTTCATCTTTTTGACACGATTTTGTTACAAGCAAAATCATTTGTCAATTATGAGCTATCTAGAGATATTATCTCTAGCAGTTTTTCATAACTTCACTAATTTACCACACACTATCTTCATTTTTTTGGACACATGATGAAACTCCTCAAAGCATTAGTCGTTACTGCATTAGTTACCTTACCAATCTCCCCAGCCCTAGCCGAAAGTAAAGTTGAAATTCAAGGTGCTAGTTATGGCGGTAGCGGCTGCCCCGATCGATCTGCCAGTGTCAGCGTCAGCCCCGACGGTCAAGAACTCACCGTTTTATTCGATAAATTTAGTGCCTTGGGCAACGATCCCAGCCAGAGTCGCAAAAGCTGTAACCTGAGCATTCCGATTAAAGTCCCAGAAGGGTTCCAAATCTCCTTGTATGACGCTGACTATCGCGGCTATGTCGCACCCGCTACCAGTGGCACGCTCCGCGCTGAATACTTCTTTGCTGGCAATCGCGGCCCCGTCTTTCAACGTACGTTTAATGGCGAAAATAACTATAGCGTCCGCGATAGTCTAGCAACTGTCGCTGATGTCTGGTCGGCTTGTGGCGATAGCACCAATATGCGCGTCAATGCCTCGATGTCAGCTCGCGGTAAAGGTGCCGCAACTGTCGATTCTTTCGATCTCGCCCATCGCGGTTTGGTCTATCACATCAAATATCGCTCTTGCCGTTAAGTCGTTGACGATCGATTCTAAATAGATATATTTATCTGAAAAGCCCCAACTATTCGAGCGGTTGGGGCTTTTTTGTGAGATCTCGATCTAGCGGTGGAAATATTTTATGAGTAGATACAAAGTATCGAGGATCGTAGCGATCGATCGAATTATTTCCAAACATTTGAGGACGCGTGCGATATGTTTTTTGTTCATTTGATTTAGGTTAGGCGTGAAACAAATTTGCCTTACCTAACACATTAATCTCTCAACCCCTTTGTAAAAGCTCACTTCACCTCCATTTTTTGCGTCTTTTCGATCTAATTAAAGTGAAGCGATTACCTCCGGTAGGCTACGCCAACGAGTGAAGTAAATCTGACGCGATCGAGAAATAACCATATAATTAAATTTCTGGGTTATCGTCATCTTCACGTTGGTAGCCATACTCATTGAGTATTTGCTTTAGCTCTGGTTCAAAAGATCGATCGAGTAAATTGTTTTCGGTTACTCTTTCTTCTTTAAGTTCTTCTGGATTGACTCTATCGTCATACAACGCAATGCAAAATCTACTCGGATCGTAACGCGAGCGGTAATACAGTCCATCGACTCGATCGGCATGATTGTAT
>NZ_JANPGM010000429.1:0-7971 GCF_031423935.1 Chamaesiphon sp. VAR_69_metabat_338 | reverse complement strand
ACGAGTGAGGGCGAACGGCTGCTTCAAGAGTTGCAAGCTTTGCATCAAGATTGGGATTTGGCAGCAGCGTTTCCGATCCAAGCGGTAGGTTGTATGAGTGCCTGTAGTCGATCGTGTGCGATCTCGTTTGCAGCGGCTGGCAAGCACACCTATTTATTTGGCGATATTGCGCCCCAAGATCCGAGTATTGCCTTGAGCAATATCTTGGACTGTGCCGAGAAATATTATCAGCACCCGACAGGCGTCCTCCCCTGGGCAGAGCGTCCCGCACCACTCAAACAAGGTATCCTCGCCAAAATCCCGCCACTTACTATCCCCACTCCTACCCATGCGGCACTATAACTCGTCAAGCCGCACTAGCCTGTTTGCCCAAAACTTCCTCTGGATTGGAGATCGGGCATGGAGTGGTTATCTCCAGAGCGATCGCGGAGTGGTGGCAATTAGCAGCCCCGTCGATATCTTCGATAACTCCGATCGTAGCGACGATTCATTAGATCCGAGCCTCAATTTTCGCTATATCCCCCAGCCCCAATTAGCCCTCTACCTGCAAGAGTGGCTGGTACCCGAGCGAGCGATCGAGGGTATTGCCACTGCTGTCGCCAATTATCAACCGCAGACAGAGCTAATTTTTGCGATTCTCTATCCGAGAGGCTACGCCAACGAATCTGGCTCCCATCTCGATATCGGCTGGTGTCAACACCTAAAAATTTCGCCGCCAGACTGTTATCAACAGATCCAGCGGCGACGGAGTGAGTTTCAAGTAGGGAATAGAGGATAGGGGATAGGGGATAGTAATGGAATTATTTATAGAGAGGGAGATCTGTTCGCTCTCTATAAATTCGCTAATCCCTATCCCCTATCCCCTAATCCCTATTCTGCTGTAGCCAATTCGCCGTCATTGCGATTGCGTTTGCGCGTGAGCAGGTTGAATAATTGAATGCCGATCGCTTTGATCAGGTTGCCTTCTAATTCTTTGAACATAATCATGTTCATCTCAAATGCCGCATTAGCTTCATCGACGACTTCATCGGCTTTGGCTTCATCGATCGGTAGATCGTTCATTGCTTGCCGATAGTTGCTCTTGAATGCTTTCTCATCAGGGATTTGCGCGAATTCATAAAACGCCATCCCTTCACCGTCGGTGAGGTTCATCGCATTCTGAGCGATTTTCTTGAGGATTTGACCGCCGGAGAGATCGCCCAGGTAGCGAGTGTAGAGGTGTGCTACCATCAGTGCGGGGTCGCGATCGGCCACTTCGTGGATGCGGGCGATATATTTTTTGGTAGCTTCAGAAGGCGCGACTTGCTCTTTCCAGTTGGCACCATAATAGAAGGCTAAATCTTGTTCTAACGCAGCCTTGCGATCGAGTTCGGGGAAAAAGACCTTGGCTAGAATTGGGTCGCTAGCACGCTTGTGCATTTCCTCTTCCATCGCGGAGTAGACGAAGTAGAGATTGGTGACTAGTTTGCGGTAAGATTTTTTCTCGACGGTGCCTTTGAGGAAGCAGGCGATGAAGCCAGTGTTCTCGGCCATGCTATGAGATTTCTTAGTACCTTCGCGGAGTTTAGTAGCTAAATTAGAACTCATTATTAAAAGTTTTCGGCTATATATCACTAATTTGTTAGCTTAAGACAATTTGATGAGAATTTCTATTAAGATTTATAACCATGCTACATATTTGCTGGCTTGAATCTTGAGTATGAGTGGGATGGCAATATTCTACCGATCGCGGCAATTTTGATAACCTGGAGCAAAATCACATGACATCGATACCGAAGCCAGCTCAGAATTTAGGTAAGAAATACCAGACGCCACAAATTTTGCGGGGTGGTTGGTACGCGACGTGGGGCGTAAGCTTACTGCTATTAGCGATTAGTATTTGGGGCGTTAATTCCCAACGACAGGCAATTAAAACAGTTGGCAAAGATGCTGCGCCTAGTGTGCTGACAGCACAACAGTTGCAAGATTCTTTCGCAGGTATGGATGCGAGCTTGGCAAGTGAGTTGCTATTAAAGCCAGGAGATCCCAGACAAAAAGAAGTCGAGATCGATTTTCAAACAAATCGCAAAAAAATTGCCGCTCGGGTAGTCGCAGCAGCTAAAAATATTACTTATCCACCAGAACAGGAGATCGTTGAAAAACTACAACGCGCTGATGGTGATTATTTATTGAAACTGCAAGAAGCGCGAGATGCCCATCGGCGCGGAGATAGTGTTGCTGCGCTAAGTATTTATCAGAGTGCGGCTACTCTAATGGATGAAAAAATTCTTCCCAAAGCTGAAGAACTCAGCCAAGTAAATTTACAACAACTAGAAGAAATTTATGCGTTACAACGCACTGTCAATGGTGGCACGGGATTCTTCATGGCGATCGTGGGCTTAGCTCAGATTGCGATTTTAGTTACCATCCAACTATTTTTATATCAACGCATGCGGCGGATGCTTAATCTACCGCTACTGGGTGCGACGGCGATCGCCATTATTTTCCTCGGTTATACAATTATCTCCTTTGTAGGTGCTACTAATAATCTCAAAGTAGCGAAGGAAGATGCTTTTAACTCGCTACATGCCTTACGTCAAATGCGCGCTCTATCCTACAGAGCAAATGCTGATGAGAGTCGCTATTTACTCGATCGAGTTAATGCACCTCAACACGAACGCTCTTTTAATGACAAAATCAAAAAAATCCTGACAATTCCACCCACTCTCACGACCGAAACTGTTGTCAGTAACACTTTGCAAAATATCAAAACACCAGGATTAACTGGATTATTGTCAGAGGGGTTAAATAACATTACCTTCACTGGCGAAAAGGAATTAGCGATCGAAACGTTAAAATCTTTTAATGAGTATGTGAAGATCGATACCCAAATTCGACAATTAGCAAGTAGCGGTAAACTTCCTGAAGCGATCGCTTTATGTCTGGGTACCAAGCCATCCGAATCGAATGGTGCATTCGATCGATACAAAAATATTCATACCAAATTGATGGATCTCAATAAAAAAGAATTCGATCGAAATATTGAATTAGGTAACGATCGATTGGCGAATTTTGAAATTATTGCCTCTGTCGCGCTTGGTAGCGTAGCGATCCTCACTTTAGCGGGACTTAGACCGAGATTGGTTGAGTATCTATAAGAAAAGTTGGGAGTGGGGAGTTGGTAGTGCGCAGTGGGTCACAACAGTAGATGGCGATTAACTTGGTTAGATTCAATCGAGCGAGCAGAAGATGATTCTCAGTGCTGGGTGCCGGCTAAATTTGGGGTCTGGATGGCTGGTATGATTGCTGAGGTGCCAAAAGTTCGATCGATATGGATCGATCGGTGCGTATAAAAATCAATATCTAAATATCTATGAAAATCTTATTTGTCGCGGCGGAAGCTGCACCCATCGCCAAGGTAGGTGGGATGGGCGATGTCGTCGGTGCCTTGCCCAAGTTCTTGCGCAAAATGGGGCATGACGTGCGGATCTTCATGCCTTACTACGGTTCCTTAGTGGGTAAATTAGATATCCCCTACGAGCCTGTGTGGTGGGGATATGCGATGTTCAATCACTTTGCGGTGTATGAGACAGTCTTACCTGGTACCGATGTCCCCTTGTACTTATTCGGACATCCAGTTTTCGATCCGTTGCGGATCTACGGTGGCGAGGATGAAGACTGGCGATTTACCTTCTTTGCCAATGGTGCGGCAGAGTTTTGCTGGAATTATTGGAAGCCAGATATCCTGCATTGTCATGACTGGCATACAGGGATGTTACCCGTCTGGATGCACCAAGATCCCGATATCAGTACCGTCTTTACCATTCACAATCTAGCCTACCAAGGGCCGTGGCGGTGGTATTTAGAGAAGATTACCTGGTGTCCGTGGTACATGCAAGGCCATAATACAATGGCAGCGGCAGTGCAATATGCCGATCGCGTCAATACCGTTTCGCCGACGTATGCCGCCCAGATTCAGACGATCGAATATGGTGAAACGATCGAGGGCTTATTATCATTTATTAGCGGTCGATTATCGGGAATCGTCAACGGGATCGATACCGAAGTCTACGATCCGGCAACCGATACAGCTCTCGCGAAAACATTTACCGCCAAAACCCTCGAAGATCGCAGCAAGAATAAAGCCGCACTCCAACAGGAAGTCGGACTGGCGATCGATCCCAATATATTTGTCGTGGGGATGGTATCGCGACTAGTGGAGCAAAAAGGGTTGGATCTGATGCTCCAGACGCTCGATCGCTTTTTGGCATACACCACCGCTCAGTTCATCGTCTTGGGTACTGGCGATCGCAATTATGAGACGCAACTTTGGCAATTAGCTTCCCGTTATCCCGGACGGATGGCAACTTATCTGATGTACAACGAATCGCTCTCTCGGCGCATTTATGCCGGATCGGATGCCTTCTTGATGCCCAGTCGCTTTGAACCTTGCGGGATCTCTCAAATGCTCGCAATGCGCTACGGCTGCGTCCCCATCGTCCGCCGGACGGGGGGACTAGTCGATACAGTGACCCACCACGATCCTCAGCATCACTTGGGTACTGGCTATTGTTTCGATCGCTACGAAGCCCTAGATCTGTTCACCTGCATGGTACGCGCCGAGGAAAGTTTCCATTACCAGCCGCAATGGCAAGAACTTCAACAACGCGGCATGGCAACCGATTTTAGCTGGGATAAATCAGCCAAAGAATACGAAGCATTGTATAAGTCGATTTTGATTGAATAGTCTGCTCGATTGGGTTGAATGCTGATGCAAAAAATCGACATTTAACCCGATCGAACTCATACTTACGATCTCGGTCTAATCTAACGTTAGTCTCTCTACAGAGCAACTGAGCCGACGAAAACGTCGTCTGAGTGATGAAAGAAACTTTGTTGAGTGCGTTGGGTTTCATTCTTCCACCCAACCTACAGATCTACTACAGATCTACGCTAACTTAACAATCTACGCCCAGTAAAGAATGAATTAGCCCTGCTTCCGCCGGGGGGACTGGGGGTCGGAACCCCCAGATCCGGGTTCTGCCCCCACTAAAAAACTCGCAACTAACAAGTATTTATAGTTTGCCGATTTACCAATTACAAGCAGTTAAGTACCAGCCTTAACCCGATTTGCAACAGTTACACCGTATTCTTTCCTCTCTAAAATGGCGTACCGCAACCCCACACCGACTACAGATATTATTATTGAACTAATCGATCGACCCCATCGACCGATCGTCCTGATCGAACGTCTCAATCCCCCCCACGGCTGGGCATTACCAGGCGGATTTGTAGACTATGGAGAATCATTAGAAACCGCCGCCATCCGCGAAGCCAAAGAAGAAGTCGGGCTAGATGTATCCTTAATCGAACAATTTCACCTGTACTCCGCACCCGATCGCGATCCGCGCCAACACACGATCGCGCTGGTATTTATTGCGACAGCAACTGGCGCACCGATCGCCCAAGATGATGCCAAAAGTGTCGGCATTTTTAACCCGTGGGAAATCCCCTCACAATTATGTTTCGACCACAGCCAAATCGTTCGGGATTATTTACAGTATCGACGTTATCAGATCCGTCCGGGAATTAGGCTGTAGGCTGGGTTGAGCCAAGCGACACCCAACAAACACACCAATATCTTAGAGATGTTGGGTTTCATTCTCCAACCCAACAAACCACAACCTCAAATGAGTAAAATTAAATCAGTCCTAAACTAATAAGGCTGATTTAATGAGTACTGCGACTATTCCCCAACTGAGCGACTTACTCAACTCGATCGATCTCCCCGTCGATTGGGTAGGATTGCGGAAAGTCCGTGAAGTGGCGATCGCGCGATCGGCACGGGACGGGATGCCGCAAAATAATGGGACGACCATTAGTGAAGGGATAATGGTCGAAGTTTTAGTCAACGGTCAAATTGGCTATGGTGCCACTAATATCCTCACCCCTACCGGCATTCAAACCGCTGCTACCGCCGCATATCAACAAGCAATCGCCGCTAGCGCATATCAGCTTTATCCAATTACCACCGCCCAACGCCCTAAAGTAGTCGGGCAATATGTTTCCCCGACCCTCCAGCCGTTTAACAGCCTCTCTCCTGGCGAAATTAGCGAGCAACTGAGCAAGATTTGTCATACGCTCAAAGTCGGCGATCTCATTGTCCAAACTAGTGCCACGATAATTACGCGCGAAATCGAAAGTTGGTTTGTTAGTAGCAACGGTTCCGATGTTTATCAGAAATTTTTGCTGATGACGACAGATTATGCCGCTACCGCTCAAGATGGCGCGATCGTCCAACATCGCAGCGATCGCGGCGGACTGGCAAAATGTTATCAAGGGGGGATGGAATACTTTCTCACTCCCGATTTATGGACGCGGGTGCGGCAGGTAGGCGAGCAAGCATTAGAATTACTGACGGCGATCGAATGCCCGACTGAGACAACCACCCTCGTCCTCGCACCGGATCAATTGCTGTTGCAGATTCACGAAAGTGTCGGACATCCACTCGAATTAGACCGAATTTTGGGTGACGAGCGCAACTATGCGGGTGGCAGTTTTGTGAAACCAGCAGATTTTGGCAATCTCGTCTATGGTTCGCCGTTGATGAATATTACCTTCGATCCGACTGTCGCGGGAGAATTTGCCAGCTACAGTTTTGACGATACGGGAGCGACAGCGACGCGGGAATATATCATCCGTGATGGGATTCTGGAACGGGGCTTGGGTAGCTTGGAAAGTCAATCGCGCTTGGATCTGCCAGGAGTAGCTTGCAGCCGCGCCTGTAGCTGGAATCGTCCGCCGATCGATCGGATGGCGAATATCAATCTCGAACCTGGGGATAAAAGCTTTGATGACATTATCGGTGGAATCGATCGCGGCATCTACATGGAATCCAATCGCTCGTGGTCGATCGACGATCGGCGTCACAAATTCCAGTTTAGTTGCGAGTACGCCAAACTCATCGAAAATGGCAAATTGACTCAAACAGTTCGCAACCCCAACTATCGTGGCGTTACGCCCCAATTTTGGGGCAATCTGGAGCAAGTTGGCAATGCCAATACTTGGGAAATGTACGGCTCTCCGTTCTGTGGCAAAGGCGAACCCAATCAAATCGTCTGGGTGGGGCATGGTGCGCCTGTCGCCGCATTTACCGACATCGAAATCTTTGGTGGGGATTAACGACCTAGAATCTGAGTTGGCCAACCCCTAAAATAGAGACAAGAGAATATTTAAGGGAAGTTATGACCGATCGACTGATTCGAGCAACAGCAGCAGGTGGCAAAATTCGAGCAGTAGGGGCAATTACCACCAGCCTCACCGAAACAGCTAGAGTGCGCCATCGGCTCTCAGCAGTTTCCACAGATGCCTTAGGGCGGGCGATGACTGCGGCATTATTGCTTACATCTGGCATGAAAACCAAATTTGCCCGCGTCAATCTCCGAGTCAAAGGGAATGGCCCCGTCGGCGGTTTGATGGTGGATGCTGGCGTCGATGGAACGGTTAGAGGCTACGTCAACAATCCCCATGTCGAAGTACCGCTCAATGCTGCTGGTAAACTAGATGTCGGTGGCGCGATCGGCAATGAGGGTTTTGTCTATGTCTTTCGGGATCTGGGTTACGGTCGTCCCTACTCTAGTACTGTCGAGCTAGTATCTGGAGAAATTGGTGACGATGTGGCGAACTATCTATTTAGTTCCGAGCAAACGCCGTCAGCCTTGGTGCTCGGTGTCTCGATGAACGCTCACAGCGTCCAGTCTGCGGGCGGGATCTTAATTCAAATCCTGCCAAAAGCGGCACAAGATGAGTCACTGGTGACGCTATTAGAATCGCGAGTCAGTGGCTTACAAGGGTTTACCCCGCTACTCCAATCTGGCAAAGATCTGCCAGAGATTTTAGAAGAATTATTGGGCGATTTAGAGCTGAATATCTTTCCCGATGAAAAGCTACTCAAATTTGATTGCCCCTGTTCCGAACAACGGATGCTCGGCG
>NZ_JANPGM010000428.1:0-3815 GCF_031423935.1 Chamaesiphon sp. VAR_69_metabat_338 | reverse complement strand
CGAATTACTTCAAAATCATCGATCGAGAGCGGTACGCCGATCGTCCGAGAAATGGCTAGGAGGTGCAAGACGGCATTAGTGGAGCCACCTACTGCCATAATTACCGCGATCGCGTTTTCAAAGGCTTTCCTGGTCAAGATTTGGACAGGTAAAATCTGGTTTCTGACGGCTTCGACGAGGACGTAAGCGGATTTCTCGGCACTGATGGCTTTTTCTTCATCTTCGGCGGCCATTGTGGAGGAGTAGGGGATGCTCATCCCCATTGCTTCGATCGCGGATGACATGGTATTAGCTGTGAACATCCCGCCACAGGAGCCAGCACCAGGGCAAGCTCTTTCCTCAACTGCGGTGAGTTCGGCCATGTCGATTTTACCCGCACTATATTGTCCGACGGCTTCAAAGGAACTGACGACTGTGAGATCCCTGCCCTCGTAGTGCCCAGGCTTAATCGTCCCGCCATAGACAAAGATCGCCGGAATATTCAGCCGCGCGATCGCAATCATCGCCCCTGGCATATTTTTATCACAACCACCGATCGCCAGCACCGCATCCAAACTCTGTCCATTGCAGACAGTTTCGATCGAGTCAGCAATCACTTCCCGCGAGACGAGCGAGTACTTCATCCCCTCAGTACCCATCGAAATTCCATCGCTAATCGTAATCGTCCCAAACATCTGGGGCATCGATCCTGCTGTTCTGAGAGCCGCTTCAGCCCGAATCGCGAGCTTATTAATCCCCATATTGCAGGGCGTGATCGTACTATAGCCATTCGCCAAACCAACGATTGGCTTGGTAAAATCATCGTCTCCAAAACCCACTGCTCGCAGCATCGCCCGATTGGGGGAGCGTTGGACGCCTTGAGTAATAGCTTGACTGCGTTTGTTATCTGACATAAATTTTTTAAACTCGATCTTCCCAGAAACGGCTGCACTTCTGCGCGCTATTCTCTGTTGAGAGCGGCTTCTGTCAGCGTCTATCTATTCTACGGGGTATTTGAATCCACAGAGGCAAATTAACTCATTAATTTGTGGCACTTGAATAACTGTCATGTAGATCTTCTAGAAAACTCTGCCATTTGGGTAAAGTAGGGATATCTGAATCGATCGCATACTTTAAGTGCTATGACTGGCTCCGAACTCACCAATCCTAAATCTGACAATTCTAAGCTCCACTCCAGTCAACCCGTCCAATCGCGAGTTTCGCCGTGGTTGACCAAAATTATTCATCCCCTCGGTCGATATGTCGTGCTCCCTGGCTTCTTTCGCGAGATTGAAATCATCGGCAAACAATATACTCCCCACACAGGTGCGGTCATTCTCGCGCCCACTCACCGGACGAGATGGGATGCACTGCTGATTGCCTATGCCATTGGGCCATATGTCACGGGTAGAAGTTCGAGAATTATGGTGACTACTGATGAAATGAAAGGCATTCAAGGCTGGTTCTTGCGCAGATTGGGGTGCTTTGAGATCGATACCACCAAGACTAGTCCAGCCGTCATTCGTCATAGTATCGAGTTGCTCCATCAAGGCGAAATGCTCACAATTTTCCCTGAAGGGGGTGAAGGTACTATGTTCCGCGATCGAGTGTTGCATCCAATTAAGGAAGGGTTGACGCGGATTGCCACGCAAGCGTTATCGTTAAAGCCAGATCTAGATCTCAAGATTATTCCAATTAACCTCGACTATGAGCATCTCTATCCCAAATTTCGCGATCGCGTTACCATCGAACTTGGCAAACCATTACAGGTAAACGACTATCAACAGTTTTCTAGTAAAACTGGAGCTAAAAAACTCCATGAAGACCTAGTTCGATCGCTAGAAGAATTAACGGCATCGTCTAAGTATTCGTAATTGGATGCTGGATAGCTAGATGATATCGATCGCTGACAATATCGATCGCCTCCGCGCGCGAACCAGGCATCGATCTCGATCTCGATCGCGGTAGGGACTCAAACGACCTTGTCGATCGATACTCCAAACACCACTACGATGGATTGCTACTGGTTAAGATCGGCGTGCTGTTACCCCTCCTTGCGATCGAATCGAACGCACGCACGTTAATTTGAGAGATCTAATCGAGTTGTTAATATCGGTCAATCTTCAATTACTTTCGCAAACAATCTATCGATTTGAATCTAATTAAATATCGAACGTCTGGAAATAGTTGTTAACTTAATCGTCGATCGATCTCAGTTGCTAAGGTATCGATCGCGATTTCAATTTGTTCGCCAGTGGTCATATTTTTCAATTGGCACTGTCGATTTGCCACTTCTTCGGCACCAATCAGGACGCAAAAAGTTATCCCTTGTTTGTCTGCTAGGGCAAATTGTTTTTTGAGCGGACGTTTATCGAAAGCGGTGACAACTTTGATGCCAGCTTGACGGAGTTGTTGCGAAACCTGGAGATAAGTCGGCATCAGATCTTCTTGGAGATTTAAGACCATGACTTGAGCTGGTGTCGCGGCTAAAGGTTGCAGAACATTGGCTTTGAGCAAGCGAGAAATCAACCGCGTCAACCCGATCGAAATCCCGACTCCGGGCATACTTTCGCCGATAAAGGTGCCGACTAATTCTTCGTAGCGACCGCCAGAACAGATGCTGCCTAAGGCTTCATGGCCGAGCAGTGTAGTTTCATAAACCGTACCTGTATAGTAATCTAATCCTCTGGCGATCGACAGATCGATACAATAGCGATTGGTGGGTACTCCCAAATCGCGAACGCCGTTGATGACCGTGGTTAATTCCTCAATTCCCAGCTTAAATTGGGCTGCTTCAGGTAGCCGATCGGCAAATGTATTTAATTCAGCCAGTACTCGATCGGCATCACCCGCGATCTTGATAAAATCGATGACTTGTTGCGATTGCTCGGTGGATAAACCCTGAGTTGCTAAACCGGTTAAGACTTTAGCAACACCGACTTTTTCTAAGGTATCGATAATATTAATGCAAACTTTAATCCGATCGGGTGCGACACCCAAAGAACTAAAGAAACCAGTTAAAACCTTGCGATTATTAATCCGAATCAGGAATTCGCCGATCTTGAGTCGATCGAAAATTTCGGCGATAATCGCTGGCATCTGCGCATCATATAGCAAGCTCAAGTTCGTGCGTCCCACGACATCGATATCGCACTGACGAAATTGACGATAGCGACCATCCTTTGCCCGTTCGCCCCGAAATACCAAGTCCATCTGATACCTAGCAAACGGGAACTGGAGATCGTTGAGGTGACGGGCAATATAAGCCGCCAACGGTACGGTTTGATCGAATTTCAACGCCCGCGCTTCCGAGTCAGTATCGCCCTTCCCCGCCTCATCCCGCTCTGCTTGGCGATTGGGAGGGAGGATTGGTTGCAAACCATAAATGATATTATCGCCCTGATTGCCCTTAGCCTGAAGGACTTCTAGCCGCTCGACAGCCGGAGTTTCGATCGGGGTAAACCCATAGCTTTCATACACCTGCCGAATCGTATCCATCAGGTGTTGTTCCAGTCGCTTTTCACTGGGTAAAAATTCTGGAAAGCCGCTGGGAGTGGAAAAGTTGATTTTAGTCATGAGTTGGGAGTTGGGAGTTGGGAGTTGGGAGTTGGGAGTTGTGGCTCGCGCTCGTCGGCTCTGCCGAAGGTTTAGCGAGACAAGACAGGGAAAGAGAGCAACTCAAATCATGGGAGAAACTTTCACCTGCCTTTGGGGGAAGAAAGTGAGTCAGAAGATTGGAGCGAACATTCAGGATGAAGGAGACTAGACCAAAAATTATAGAGTATCTAAGCTCTACTATTTTCTCCCCGCTCCGCGCTCCGCGCTCCCAACTCCCA
>NZ_JANPGM010000427.1:0-11546 GCF_031423935.1 Chamaesiphon sp. VAR_69_metabat_338 | reverse complement strand
ATCGGGCTGAAGGGGTTGATAGACTCGATCGGGATAGAGAGGACATTTATATCTACCGATCGTCCGACAGGCAATGCCATTGAGACGGGCGAGGGCGAGTAAGACGCCGACATATTCGCCGCAGGAGCCGACGCCCCGTTCTAGGGCGATATCGGGGGTATCGATCTTGGGTTGGATGCCGTAAGAAAGCTTGTCGTAGACATAGTTGCGGATTTTGAGCATCTTCCGCAGCACATTTGTTTCGGTACCAGCCGCTTCTCTGGCCGCTCGAATCATCGTCTCGGTATCCATCGCCAGATCGTCATCGTCTACCAAATAGAGCTGGGCTAGCTCGGCGGGTAGCGTTTGCCGGTCGTCGATATCGCCAGGAGCGAGCGAGTACTTGAGTCCATACATCTCGATAACTGCTTTCCAGCCGAATAGTCCGCCCCGCGTGGGATCGAGTTTGTCAAATTTAAAGACGGCTACTTTTTGGTCGCCTTGAGATTCGATCGTGTATTCATGCCCGATCGATTCGACATGGCGCACCCGTTGGCGCAGAGTATCAGAAGGCAGGGCAATTCGCCACTCTACTCGATCGAGGGTGACGTCTGCGAGGGAGAGGAGTTCTTCGACGTAAGATAGTTCGATGAGAAAACCATTCGATAGGCTGTAATGCCCGATCGGATCGTGGTGGATGTATAACGGGTGAATGAAGGTGCGATCGCGGAATGTTAATTGATAGGGAGATTTCGCATTGGGATCGTCGCGAATATATGCTTCTTCGTCGGCGTAGGCGACATAACAAATCGGCTTGGCATCTGCGACTGATGGGGAAAAGGCAATTCCCGTCGGCGAGCTAAAGGGGGTGAGTGCGCTAAGTTGAATTTTGCCAGTATGTCGATCGATACAATAGACGGTTTGCTCGTCTCGATCGCATACCCAGAGCGCATCATCATGGATAGTCAGGGTTTCACAGCCGATACCAGGCTGGGGAATACGTCCAGTGGTGGCACCAGTCGCGCGATCGAAAATATGAATATAGCCAGATTTTTGACAACTGACGTATACAAGCGCACCATCGATCGCAATGCCATTGACTGGATAAGGTAATCGCGCAAAGGTTTTCGGCACCAATGCTCGATCGTTTTCCGCAGATGCGGTGCCACTACCGCACCACATGACTTCTTGCTCCTTAGCAAACCAATAGGTGTCTTCCCACACAGTCAATCCATTCACCCCGATCCAATCGGCAACATGATGCGGATTGAGAATCGTCGTATTGTTGGTGAGGGGATCGATACTTACCAAATAGCCGCGAATCGCATCTACGGAGAGGAGTCGTTCGCCTGCTACTGCCAGTCCTGAGAGAGCATAAACACCGATCGGTCGAATGGTAGAATGCGATGATAGATGAGAAGAGGGCGCGCCTTCAGGCTTAGGCATAGATCGATAGCTCAAAATATTATATTTAAGTATATCTCTCCAGCTAGCCGCAGATTTGTTTCGCTGGCGTAGCCTCTTCTTTCCTGCGGAACGCTGCGCGAACGGAGAATCGACTTACCCACAATGAAGATCGCCCTGAAGTTATTCGCGATCGATTCGAGCTGCCTTATCGATCGATCGAGCATCGAGATTAGAGATTTTTCTCTCAGTATTAATATTTAAGTAGGTAAATGTTCGGCATGTCGATCGCAACTACAGTCTAGAATATCGATCGAGCGTTATTATCGCCAAGGATACAGCAGCTAATGAAGGTTCTTTATGACCCGGACAAGGATATTTTACAAATTACCACGATCGAAATGACCGTCGAAGAGACGGCGGAACTTGCCCCTGGTTTGACGATCGATTATGACATTGATGGCAATATCATCGGTTTGGAAATCGCTAAGGCATCGACGAAGGTCGATAATCCTTATTCCATCTGCTATGTGGTGGGCGAAGCCAATCTCGACAAACCTAGACCAAAAGAGCGGGAGTAGGCTGCTCTTACTTTTGGTCGTACTAGTGCTGTGGGGAGCGGGGGAGGTATTAAAAAAGAAAGATCGAAAATCAATCATTCGTCCAAGACTCTTCCCCAATCAGATCGATAACCCGACCTCGCAATACATAATCGTATTCATTGACGAGGTGTTCGATTTCCTGCCATTGGCGATCGCCAAAAAATTTCTTGAGTTCGTAGATCCGTTGCTGACGATCGACAGATCCGCGTGCGACGAGGGCGCGCACTTCGTCTTGTAGGTCGCTAAGACAATATCGTTCTAGTACAGCCACGATCCTTTCCTCCTGTGAAAATTAGTGTCACAGCGGCAATAGATGCTTCAACGCCGCTCGTTTGGTATTATTCACTACCTTTCTATCTATTGACATCTATCGATCGACATACTTCAATTGCCAATTGAGTCAAAGAATATATCTTTAGATACATTTTTATTATAAATGATTTTGCGATGCTGGACAGACAATTACTACAATTGGAGCGATCGATCCGATCGGGTCAATTGCAGCAATTTTGATTCGGTCTACACCTAAATATGTCTACAGGATACAATCTTTCAGCTAACTTAAGCCCTGTAGCATTCCAGCTATTCTTGGTTCGGCTAATCCGCATGATTGTATCTATAGGATACAATTGCTTCAGTAAGTTCATGGCCTGGTCGGGTCATTTATGTTCGATTCAGCTAATACGTAAATGTACCGCTAAGATACAATTGTCTCGACTAAGTTAAATCCCGTTCGCTATTAAATTAAATATGAATAATGCTGTACGAATTTTGATGTGCGCGCCCCATCATTACGAAGTCGATTATGTGATTAATCCCTGGATGGAAGGCAATATTCATCGCTCGTCGCGGGAGCAAGCCGAGGCGCAGTGGGAGCAGCTTTACCAGGTTTTGAAGAACTATGCGACGATCGATTTGGTCGAGCCACAGCCAGGATGGCCAGATATGGTGTTTACCGCCAATGCAGGGCTGATTTTGGGGAAGACAGTCGTCCTCAGTCGCTTTTTCCACCCCGAACGTCAGGGTGAGGAACCTTATTTTCAACAGTGGTTTGAAAGCCAAGGTTTTAAGGTGCATACATTGCCCAAAAGTTTGCCATTTGAGGGCGCGGGCGATGCGCTGCTCGATCGCGGCGGACAGTGGTTGTGGGCGGGTTACGGCTTTCGATCGGAACTAGATTCCCATGCTTATTTGGCGCAGTGGTTAGATGTTGAAGTGCTATCGCTGCGGTTAGTCGATCGACGGTTTTATCATTTGGATACCTGCTTCTGTCCGCTGACTGATGGCTACTTGTTGTACTATCCAGCCGCGTTTGATACCTATTCCAACCGACTGATCGAGTTACGCGTGCCAGCAGAAAAACGGATCGCGATCGCCGAGGCGGATGCGGTCAATTTTGCTTGTAATTCAGTGAATGTCGAGCGCGTCATCGTGGTAAATAAAGCTA
The DNA here is from genome assembly GCF_031423935.1 of Chamaesiphon sp. VAR_69_metabat_338. NCBI lineage: Bacteria > Bacillati > Cyanobacteriota > Cyanophyceae > Gomontiellales > Chamaesiphonaceae > Chamaesiphon > Chamaesiphon sp. VAR_69_metabat_338. The sequence goes on along the minus strand of NZ_JANPGM010000427.1, from coordinate 8,114 downwards.
GCGATAGCCTCAAGCACACCTTACAGGAGCGCGGGTTTACAGTTGTCGAGACGCCGCTGACGGAATTCCTCAAAGCTGGCGGCGCGGCTAAATGTCTGACGCTCAGAGTCACCGAAACTTACCATGAGTCACCCCAAGCCTCGAAAATTCAAAGCCGGACGGTGCAGCTAGAGGGACATTTACTCGATTCTGGTTTAGTTAATCGCGTGCTCGATACGATTGTCGCTGGCGGCGGTAGTTTTCAAGTGGTAAATTTTAGTCTGGGCGCACAGCGGTTGGATACCTCCGCCGCAGAGGTGAAGGTTTCGGCTCCCGACGCGGTGGTGATGGCGGATATTATGGGACAACTGATCGATCTGGGCGCGGTGAGTGCGTCAGAGCAAACGATCGATGCCACACTCGCGCCCGTAACTCAGGCTGGAGTTGCGGCTGATGACTTTTACGCGACGACGATTTATCCAACCGAAATCGCGATCGAGGGTGAGTGGATTAAGGTGCAGGGACAGCGGATGGATGGGGCGATCGCCGTGACTCAGGCAGCAACCGGATCGATCGCCAGGTGCAAGCTGCTGCGCGATCTTCAAGTGGGCGAATCGGTGGTAGTTGGTAGCGAGGGGATTCGCACCAAACGCAATACCACCACAATTAAGAAAGTCGCCACCGAAGAATTTAGCTTCATGGGTGCGGGGGTATCCAGCGAACGGCGGGTCGAATTAGTCGTCGAACAAATTGCCTGGGACTTGCGCCAAATCCGCGATCGCGGCGGGAAAGTAGCGGTAGTCGCGGGGCCTGTAGTGATTCATACTGGCGGGAGCAAGCATCTGAACCAACTGATTCGCGAGGGTTACGTCCACGCGCTATTAGGCGGCAATGCGATCGCCGTTCACGATATCGAGCAATCTCTAATGGGTACTTCCTTGGGCGTGGATATGCAGCGCGGCATCTCCGTACATGGCGGACACCGCCACCACCTCAAAGCGATCAATACGATTCGTCGCTGTGGTAGCATCGCTCAGGCTGTGGAACAGGGCGTACTCAAAAGTGGGGTGATGTACGAATGCGTCAAACATAACGTACCATTCTCCCTCGCTGGGTCGATTCGGGATGATGGCCCCTTGCCAGATACGCAGATGGATTTGGTTGCCGCCCAAGCCGACTATGCCCGCTTGATTGAAGGTGCCGATCTGATTTTGATGCTATCGAGTATGCTCCACTCGATCGGGGTGGGAAATATGACCCCAGCGGGGGTGAAAATGGTCTGTATCGATATCAATCCAGCGGTAGTGACCAAACTAAGCGATCGCGGCTCGATCGAGTCGATCGGTGTCGTTACGGATGTCGGGTTATTCTTGAGTCTGTTGGTACAGCAACTCAATAAACTGACTGGGCAATATGGGGGGTAGAAATCAACCTGTAGGTTGGGTTGAACGAATGTGAAACCCTGTCTTGTCGCACTCTACGCCGGAGGAAACCTCCGGCTCGTGCGCCGCAACATCTCCAAAATCGTTGGCGAAGCCTACCGGAGGTAATCGCTGAGGGTGTTGGGTTTCGAGGGCTTCAACCCAACCTACAAAATTATTTTCCTATTTTCAATAAATTAACCCTGGAACAATACAGCGTAGTCAACTGTTTGCAAAGCCAACTTTGATTTTGCCCGACCACGGTGATATGATGGGACACTTAGAATCATTTTATGCTCGAACTCAAGCCTGTTTTGGCTCAACAATCCATGGTTAGTCCTACCCATTATCCGGTAATGGTTATTGGTGGAGCAGAAGATAAAGTCAATGGTTGCGCCATCTTAAATGCCTTCTTTAACAGTGCGGGGGCCAAACTGGCGACCATCGGCGTTATTCCCTGTGCCTCTCAAGAACCCAGCGTCGTCGGCGATCGCTACTACCAGATCTTTAAGGGGATGGGTGCCCAGCAAGTGCAGATCCTCGATATTCGTCAGCCTAAAGAATGTGACGAAGAACGTTGGCTGAATGTCCTAAGCACATGTACTGGCGTTTTTTTGACTGGTGGCGATCAATTGCGGCTGCGCGATCTGATTGGTAGCAGCAAGTTTATGGCAGCGATCGAACAAAGAATTGCCATCGGCGATCTTGTCTTGGCTGGAACCAGTGCTGGGGCAGCAATTATCGGTGAGAAGATGATTTCTGGCGGTAGTAGTGGCGACTCGCCCAGTCAATCATTAGTCGATCTCACTACTGGATTGAGTATTTTCCCAGATCTACTAGTGGATCAACATTTTCACAATCGCAATCGGATGGCGCGCTTGATGAGCGCGATCGCCGCTCATCCCGATAAATTAGGTGTCGGCATCGATGAAGATACCTGCGCCGCTTTTGAGGATGACAGCACCTTTGAAGTCATCGGGAAAGGCACCATCACGATTATCGATCCGGGCAAATTGACCCACACAAATTATCTCTCTTCCAGTCAAAGTGCGCCCCTGAGTCTACACAACCTGACAGTCCACATTCTGAGTCAAGGCGATCGCTACAACTATCGCCAGCGTCTTGTCTTACCTTCCCCCGTCATGCCACGGTATTAGAAAAATCCCCTCCTAGGAGGGGATTTTTTAGGTGGTTTCAATACCGACTGCGTCGATCGATCTGCATCCCACTCAAATGGCCGATTTCCGTGAGTTATCGTGGTTGAGATCGAGAGATGTAGCGGCGAATACAGAATTAGAGATTCGATCTGAAATTAACTAATAGTTCAGACTAAAAAATATTCAAACCGAGAGTTGAGTATGGAGTAGCCATACCACGGTAGACTTTTGTAATAATAAATTGACGAATTTCTGTCTTTAAAAATCACAACGTTTCATTCTTTGAATGTACACTCGACAAAAGCCATCCGATCGATATGAAAATCCTCCAAACCCAAACCCTTCGAGGCCCCAACTACTGGAGCATCCGTCGCTCAAAATTGATTCTCGTGCGATTGGATTTGGAGGAGCTAGCCGATCGACCTTCCAATACAATTCCAGGCTTTTATGACAGCCTGGTTGCCATCCTGCCCAGTTTGGAAGAGCATCATTGTTCGCCCGGTTGTCGAGGTGGCTTTTTGAGTCGAGTGCAGGAAGGGACGATGATGGGTCATATTTTGGAGCACGTCGTCCTCGAACTCCAAACCTTGGCAGAGATGCCGGTGGGATTCGGTCGCACCCGCGAGACGGCGAATCCAGGCATCTATCAAGTAGTTATCGAGTACCAGCTCGAATCAGCAGGACGATATGCCGCCAGAGCTGCGCTGCGCTTGTGTCAGAGCATTATTGAGCTGGGCACTTATCCCCAGGCCGAACTCGATCGAGACTTGGAAGATCTAATTAAAATCCGAACGGATGCCGCCCAAGGAGCGAGTACCGACGCTTTGACTCAAGAAGCAGAATCGAGGGGGATTCCCTGGCTGCACTTGGAGTCGTGCGATCTGTTTCAATTTGGCTACGGCAAGCATCAAAAACGTGTCCAAGCGGCACTGACTTCCCACAGCAATATTCTGGGGGTCGAGCTGGCTTGCGATAAAGAAAAAACCAAAAATATCTTGGCAAGTATGGGTGTGCCCGTACCCAAAGGGATGACGATCTATTCCTTCGGCGAACTAGCAGCGGCGATCGACCGATTGGGTGGCTATCCGATCGTCATTAAGCCCTTAAATGGCAATCACGGGCGCGGAATTACGATCGATATTCAGGATTGGGAGCATGCCGAAGTCGGTTACGATCGGGCGCGAGAAGTCTCTAGTGGCGTGATTGTCGAGCATTTTTATCAAGGACGCGATCATCGGATTTTGGTGGTAAATCATAAGGTTGTCGCGGTGGCCGAGCGGGTGCCAGCTCATGTGATCGGCGACGGGCAGACAACGATCGCAGCTCTGATCGATCGGGAAAATCAAGACGAGCGGCGCGGGAATGGTCATGACAACATGCTTACCAAAATTGAGCTAGATGACTCGACCGATGAAATGCTCCGCCGTCAGGGCGTCTCCCTCGTGACGATCCTGCCAGCGGGGCAAACCTGCTACCTGCGGGCAACGGCCAATCTCAGCACGGGTGGCATCGCGATCGATCGAACTGATGAGATCCACCCCGAAACCTTGTGGATGGCCGAACGGGTTTCCAAAATTATCGGCTTAGATATCGCCGGGATCGATGTGATTACTACCGATATCACCAAAACGCTAGGCGAAGCCGACGGCACGATCGTCGAAGTCAATGCCGCGCCTGGTTTGCGGATGCATATCGCCCCCAGTCAAGGTGTCGGTCGCAATGTCGCCGCACCGATTCTCCAGATGTTATTTCCGCCCAATGTCCCCACCCAGATTCCGATCGTGGCAGTGACGGGCACAAATGGCAAAACGACGACCACGCGATTGATCGCCCACATTTTCAGTCAGGTCTACGATTCAGTGGGCTTTACCACGACTGATGGGATTTATATCGGCGGTCGCTTGGTCGAAAAGGGCGATACAACTGGGCCGCAAAGTGCGCAGATTATTCTCAAAGATCCGACTGTGGATATCGCGATCTTAGAAACCGCACGGGGCGGGATTTTGCGATCGGGATTGGCCTTCCAAAGTTGCGATGTCGGTGTCGTCTTGAATGTAGCTGCCGATCATTTAGGGCTGGGCGATATTAACACGATCGATCAATTGGCCAAGGTCAAAGCCGTCATCGCCGAAACCGTACATGCGGATGGCTATGCCGTCCTCAACGCCGATGACGAACGCGTCGCGGCGATGGCCGACCAGGTGCGCGGAAAGGTGGCGTATTTCTCGATGGATGCTGACAATCCACTAGTAAGATCCCATGTTCGCCGAGGTGGAATTGCCGCAGTTTACGATCGAGAGCATCTGACCATCTTGCAGCAGGAGCGGGTACACCGGATCGAGCAAGTCGAGCGGGTGCCACTAACTTTAGGCGGACGCGCCCCATTTATGATTGCTAATGCCCTCGCAGCTAGTTTAGCCGCCTACGTGCAGGGAGTAAAGATCGAGCAGATTCGATCTGCTTTACAGAGCTTCCGTGCCTCTACCCAGCAGACACCAGGCCGGATGAATTTATTCAATCTCGGCAAGTATCACGTGCTAGTAGACTATGCCCATAATCCCGCTGGATATGCGGCGGTTGGTAGCTTTGTCAAAAACTGGACTGGCCCCGCAATTGGGGTGGTGGGTGGCCCTGGAGATCGCCGCGATGAAGATCTGATCGAACTAGGTAAACTATCGGCGACATTTTTCGATCGCATTATCGTCAAAGAAGATGATGATAATCGCGGTCGCGCTTGGGGTGAAGTCGCCGAACTTATCGTGCAGGGGGTCGAACAAGTATTGCCAACCGCAGATGCCACATCTGCATGCTCGATTATGCTCAATGAGGCCGAAGCGATCGTGTGGGCATTAGATCATGCTCCCGAACATGCCTTGGTGACGATCTTCCCCGATAATGTCAGCCGCGCGATCGCGCTGATTATGGCTCGCAATCCGATTCCCGATCGTCTGGATGCCACATTCACACCAGAAGCGACCACCGAAGTACCAGTCTTGAATGCATATGCTGCTAGTAATAATGGCAATTGTGTTAGTTGATTAGTAGCGACTGTTTCGAGGAGGTCGGCGTTGTCGTGTGTATATTCGCACCGGATGTTATTGTCGATCGCTCGATTCAGAATGCTAAAATGATGCGAGCATTAAGCTGATTCTGCATGTATGACAATACTTGTAAATATTTAGCGGAGAACTTTCCGGAAGATATATCTAGTTGATCGATTGGCGATCGAGTCTCTCTAGTTGAGCTAAGTCCAACTGAGTTAAATGTCGATCCGATTCGGGCTGATAGTATCATTCTCTTGACTAGTCAGCAACCCCGCTCTGAAGAGACGGGGCATCAGGCTACTTAGTCTAATGCCGTGCTGACCAGTCTCAGCTAGAGCAATCTAGCTATGTTAGATAGGTCACGACACCCTGTAAATGCGTGCTAGTTTCCTGCTCTGTCGCTGTCAGTTAAACAACTTTAAGGTCACTGGAGTAGTGCTTTCAGCCTAACAAGCCTTTCTAACCTTAACTAAGCAAACTTTACCCGTAAGGAGGGGCATTTATGTCCAATTTCGCACTAGTTCTCAACTCAAACAAACAACCACTAGATCCCATTCGACCAGGGGCAGCTAGAAAGCTTCTCAATGCTGGTAAAGCTGCTGTCTATAGAATGTACCCTTTTACGATTATTCTCAAATCTGAGGTTAATCAGACCCCAACTCCTATCGTTGTTAAGCTTGACCCTGGTAGCAAAACTACTGGGATCGCTTTACTCCAAAACGATAAAGTTATTTGGGCGGCTGAACTAACTCATCGTGGCGCAACTATCAAGGCTGCTTTGTTGTCTCGCCGTCAATTACGACGTGGCAGAAGAAGCCGCAAAACTCGCTATCGTCAAGCTCGATTCCTCAATCGAGCCGCGAAATTTCTGCATTTCGGTTACGACTGCGTGAATTTCTGAAGGGTGGCGAATTATCGAACCGATCGAGGTTTTTAGCGATTTGACATAATCTTTGATAAAAAAGCTGTTCCAACCCAGTTTGGTTAACTCCCGTTCTAAATTGTTGTCAGCATCGAAACAATGGGTTTCTGGCGTGAGATCGCTAATTAAGGGATACCAATTGGGTAAATAATGGGTGGCGACATATTCTGCTGGGGAAATCCACATCTGGGCACCAGCGAGATCGACTGCCGCAACTAATGATGAATAGTCGCTAGGCGCTAGCATCCAGCCGCGATAGATTAATATTTCACCTGGTTCTGGAGCGGGGTAAATTTGCGCCGATTCCGAACCTAAGTTCTCCAAGCAGATGACTGATGTGGAATAGCCGATCGAGTGGAGACACTGAAATTGCTCCAAATAATCCGCATCAGCCTGTTTGGGTTGGAAATAATCGCTCGGAAATAGGAATCTAAATCGCGGCATGAGCGATCGCATATTTGGGTGCTAATTGGCTGGCAATTAGTTCGTCGATCGCACTCAAGGATCGATCGCGATAAGCACCGTAGCGTTCTTGCTTGTTTTTAATTTTGGTCGGCAACTCTTGAAAGATGCCAAAGTTCGGGGGCATCGGCTGGAAGTATTTTGGCTCGGCAGTGCTGATGAAATCAAATAGCGAACCCATCATCGTCACATTGGGCATGACGATCGGTTCTTTGCCCAAAGCCAGCCGCGCGGCATTCGTCCCTGCCAGCCAACCGCCTGCTGCTGCTGCTGTATAGCCTTCGGTGCCGATAATTTGGCCGGCGGCTAATAAATCTGGACGAGCGTGAAACTGGAGCGAGGCTGAGAGCAATTGGGGCGAATTGATAAAGGTGTTGCGGTGCATCACGCCTAAGCGGACGAATTCCGCATGTTCTAAGCCGGGAATCATGGAGAAAATCCGCTTTTGTTCGCCCCATTTCAAATTAGTCTGAAAGCCGACCATGTTCCACAGTTGTCCGGCTTTATCTTCCTGGCGGAGTTGGATGACAGCATAGGGACGGTGAATTTGGTTCTCAGGAGCTTTGAAATCGCCTCTGCGGCTGTCGAACAAGCCGACGGGTTTTAAGGGGCCATAGCGCATGGTTTCTTCGCCGCGTTGGGCTAATTCCTCGATCGGCAGACAGGCTTCAAAGAACTTAGCAGTTTCGCGATCGAAATCTTTGAGTTCGGCTTGTTCGGCGTCGCACAATGCTTGGCGGAAGTGGAGATATTGCTCCTTGTTCATCGGGCAATTTAGATATGCGGCTTCGCCTTTGTCGTAGCGAGAGGCAAAAAAAGCAACATTTTTATCGATCGAGTCGCCGACAATAATCGGACTGGCAGCATCGAAAAAGTTGAGGTAATCCATCCCCGCAAAGCGTTGGATATCCTCGGCTAGAGCCGGACTGGTTAATGGCCCTGTCGCTAAGACGACAATACTATCGCGGGGGATTTCGGTCACGTTCTCGCGGCGAAATTCTACCAGGGGATGATTGGCCAATGTCTGGGTCAAGTCGCTACTAAATTGGCCGCGATCGACTGCTAGTGCGCCCCCAGCCGGAACGGCATGATGGTCGGCTTTGTGAATGATAATCGAACCCAACCGGCG
>NZ_JANPGM010000426.1:0-4135 GCF_031423935.1 Chamaesiphon sp. VAR_69_metabat_338 | reverse complement strand
GAGTGGTATCTGCTCCCGGTATATCAGCTCGTGCGGCTGATTCCCTACAAGATCGTGGGCATCGTGACGATGGTGTCCTTTGCGACGGGATTGATACTGTTACCCATTATTGAAAATCTGGTTCGGTTCGATCCGCGCTTGCGGCGGGGTGTCTCGATCGCGATTTTCTCAGTTAGTACGATTGTTACGCTGTGGCTGGGTTTTGGGGCGCGGTTGCCGATCGAAGATGCGTTTTCACTAGGTCTATTTTAGGAGTTTGAAATGAAGATTGAAAATAATACGATCGAGCTGCAAAAACTAGCTACCGTCATTGCGGTGTCTCTCCTCTCGCTCGTCCTGACTGCGGCCATTTCTGGCTTGCTGCTAGCGTTTTACTACGAGCCGAGTGCGGGTGCTGCTTACACTTCACTCAAACAGATCGATACCCAAATTAATTTTGGCTGGTTGATCCTGACGGTGCATCACCTGGCGGGAAATGGCTTTACGATCTTGGCATTGATTCAGATTATCGTCATGTTTTTTGGCCAGCAATTTCGTCCGGCGTGGATCGTCGCTTGGATTAGTGGGATTTTATTAACGCTCAGTGCGGTGGGTTTGGGTTGGACATCGATGATTCTCGACTGGTCGCAGCAGGGCTTTTGGCGGTTTAAGATCGAGCTGGGGACGATCGAAGCCATTCCACTGATCGGCTCGACCCTCAGCACCATTCTGAGTGGTGGCGAGGCGATCTCTACCGAAACGGTAGTTCACCTTTACACTTTACATAGTTATGTTTTATCTTTCGTCGCGATCGGGTTAGCAATTTTCCATCTGGCTGGGTTATCTATTCAAGAACAAGAAATCGATACAGCAATTGCACCCGATCTCGATCCACCTGTCTAATGCGCCAAGATGTTCTGTTGTCACGTCTGAAGGCGACCCAGCCGGTCGTCTAGTTGCGTTTTGTCAAAAACTGCAATAGTCTCTACTCAATCCAGAAATCGATCGCTAGCGAACAACGATTCGATCTGTTCATCCAACCATCATCCGGCTGCTGACACCATCAGTCGTGCGCCCGCTCATTTCACTCGGATAGACGCGATAAATTGCTATTACTTCTGCCCGTCCCCATGAGTCGATCCAAGTACGATTGAGTGCGGGTGAAAGTGTTGGATTAAGCTCTTTAATTGATTTTTGTACCCGTGCGATATCTGCTTTCTCGGTCAAGCGTTTGGCTTGCCCTGCTACGATGACACTACGCCAGTGGAGCGGATCGTTAATTATTTCTTCGACTTGGAGACAGACCGCTGGACTGGCATCGATGTCATGTGTCTTCATCCCCTCAGTGGTAAACAAATAAATTTCTTTATTTTCGAGATAATAATGCATCGGCATCACATAAGGTTTCCCTTCATGAGTGAAACCAAGATGACCGTAACCAACTTTGCGTAATAGTTCGTAGATTTCTTGAGAACTCATTTCATCGATATCTAACATAATTAGGCTCCTAGTAATTCAATTTTTTGGATGAGAGGCTACACCAAAGCATCGTGCTCTATAGTCAATAGATCGGGCTGGCAATGCCTATCAATTTTGATTTTGATACCTTGGGCAAATTCACCTTCAAGATCTTCGACAAAACCTTTGCTGGCGACTTCAGCTTCCCAGGCACCAACAAATGGGCCGAAATAATATGTGCAGTTGGGCTGCGCGGTCAAAATTTCGATCCACCAAGCTTGACGGCAGGCATTGAGAGCGTCAGTCCAAAGATTTAAGATCTTTGTTGATAGTTTGTCATTTAAAGTTAAGTGAGCAGTGAAAGCTCTTTACCAATTATCTTTATTGATTATTTTACAGCTCAAACGTGAGGAAGTTGTGAGGAAATATAATATAACACTATTTAATAGTTTTACTTCTGGAACTCACAGGCTTTGCGCCAAAACAATTCTACGACTTAGTATGTGAAAATATATAATGATTTGCCAACTGTCTGCATACAAAACCCAATCATTACGTTGTAGCTTATTAAGATGTTTTAAATCTATGTCTTTAGGATGATGTTTTCATTTATTATGCTTACTGGACATTAATAACTAATGTTTGCTTGACGGTACTGTTGCCAGAAAACTGTTGACTGACTTTGGTGTTATTTCCTGTAAAGTTCACTGAAATTGTGTCTTCGGGTTGAGGTGAAGTCCCAGAAATTTCGATTTCATTGCGTCCGACTTTCAGCAGTGGAGCCAAATTTAGTTCTAAGGAGTTATTGACGATCGATCTGACTACTTTGGCGTTAACTTTGACTTCGACGCGCCGGAGGCGGATGAGGGTCTCGTTGGCAGAGCCTTGGACGCGAAGAATATGTGGCTGGGTTAAGTCGGCGCGATCGATACTCACTATCGTCGATTGCACTTGCCCGCCTTCGGCATTAGTCATGATATTGACACTGCTTTGACTAAATGCTGCTGTAGTGGTAGCGATACTGGCTGCGACTATTACGGCTAAATGACCTGGTAATAAAACCAGCGGTCGCCAAATTTTCATCGATTTTACTTCTACTCAACTAGGATGAATAAGCGATCGAAGATGTAATATCTCCGATCGCCAGATCGAGTAATTGTTTTCTACTTATAATTGTAGTGGACGTTGAGCCGATCGCTCGTGTTCCAAGTTGGAGATCGGCAATTCAGGGCTGTTAGAAGGTGAGGATTTAGCCTAGCTCATTGGCAGCCGCTTCATCTAAATAGAGCGTCGCGGTGGGATATTTCCGCAAAATCGCAGCCGGACAGGCTGGTGAAATCGCACCAGTTAGCATGGTTTTGACGATACTCGCTTTGCGCGCACCCATTGCCAGACAACAAATCCGCTCCGCCTTGCAAATTGTCGGCAAAGTTAACGTGAGCGCATATTGCGGGACGGCTTCAATCCGATCGAAAAATCCGGTGTTAACTTGCTGTTGACGAGATTTCTCGGCTAATTTTACCAATTTCACCGGATAGCGATCGGTAAAATCGGCGACTTCTGGATCGTTAAAGGCAATGTGTCCGGTTTCACCGATGCCCAGAAAGCAGAGATCGATCGGTTGTGCTGATAATAATTGATGGTAGCGATCGCATTCGGCGATCGGTTCTAAGGTATCGCCATTGAGATAATTAAACTGGCGGGGCGTAATTTTGCGTGCGACCATTTCCCGCATAAATAACTGAAAACTAGCTGGATGCATACCCCCAATCCCTAGATACTCATCCAAATGAAACAATGTCAGCCGTTCCCAATCGATCTCGGTTACTGTTGTTAAATTTTCGAGTAACTTTAACTGCGAAGCTCCCGACGCCAAAATCGCTGCGGCACTGCCTTGTCTGGCGATCGCTTCATTGAGATAAGATTGGGTGCTCTGGACTAGGCTACTGACTAGATCTGCTTCGTGACGATAAACCTCAACCTGCAAAGCATCAACTTGAAAGGTACGGATTGGCATAGTCGATAATTGATAGTTGATAGTCGATAGCTGGCATCATCGGACGATTTTACCGCAGATGGGAGCGATGGCGTGGATAAATTTATGGCATCGCATAAATAAAGGGTGCCCCCTACAGATCGGCAATTCCAAATTCAGACATGCTGGAGAAATGCCATATTGGTTTGCCCTCACCCCCAACCCCTCTGTCTTGAAGCACACAAACGGGAGGGAACCTCCCGTTCGATGCGCCGCTCCCAAGTTTGGGAGATGGGAGCCAGAGCCGCAGGATCTGGCGGGGTGAGGGCTGCCTAGGTTTTTGCCCTCACCCCCAGCCCCTCTCCCAAGTTCTACCGTGTATACACATCTTTGGTGAGAAGCGAAATTGGTGTGAATCCCCCTAAATCCCCCTTAAAAAGGGGGACTTCCGGATCTTTTTCCCCCTTTTCAAGGGGGGTTAGGGGGGATTCAGATCTCAAAACGAAGTCCGACAGACTTGTGTATACACCGTAGCTCCCAAGTTTGGGAGAGGGGAGCCAGAGCCGCAGGCGAGGGCGGGGTGAGGGCGAGGTTAGTAGGTTTTACCAACCGGATTTAGGATCGTGATCTCGAACAGAATGGGGTTCTACCGCCTGGAGAAGTTCTGTCAATACCGTTTCGAGTTGGTGCAAAACTACTTCGTGCGGTTTACGAACGAAGTAG
>NZ_JANPGM010000425.1:0-8668 GCF_031423935.1 Chamaesiphon sp. VAR_69_metabat_338 | reverse complement strand
TATTAAGTGATGAGTTCTTATTCTCTCATAATTAGCCGATGTCTCGATCGATCTCGACGAGAAACGATCCGAGCAGCAATATCTAAATACTGACAGGTGTTGCTCACAACCCTAAAGCCTAAAGCCTAAAGTCTAATATTTAGCAATTCCTTCTTCTCTCGCAGCCTTCTGCACCGCAGAAGCGACAGCAGTAGCAACGCGCTTGTCGAATACCGAGGGGACGATATATTCGCGATTGAGTTCGTTGGGATTGATGAGTGAGGCGATCGCTTTAGCAGCTTCGAGACACATATTGATGGTAATCTGATTGGCACGACAATCGATCGCGCCCCGGAATACACCAGGGAAGGCTAAGACGTTATTGATTTGATTGGGATAGTCACTCCGTCCCGTCGCCATTACCGCCACATCATTGCTAATTAATTCTGGTTGAATTTCGGGAATTGGATTTGCCATCGCAAATACGATCGCATCTTTCGCCATCGACTTCACCATTTCCACGCTGACGACACCGGGCGCACTGACACCGAGGAAGACATCGGCACCCACCATGGCATCGGCGAGCGTCCCCGTTTGAGCGACGGCAAATTCTAGTTTCTCAGGATTCAAATCGGTACGACTGGTAGATATAATCCCCTTCGAGTCGCAAATACAGATATGTTTGACACCAGCAGTTGTAAATAATTTGGCGATCGCGATCCCCGCAGCACCCGCACCATTAATGGTAATTTTGACGGTATCGAGGGACTTTTTGACTAGTTTGAGCGAGTTTAATAGTGCGGCGAGGGTGACGATCGCGGTACCATGTTGGTCGTCATGAAAGACGGGAATATCTAGTTCTGCCCGCAGCCGCGCTTCGATCTCAAAACAACGCGGCGCGGCGATATCTTCGAGATTGATCCCACCAAAGACAGGTGCGAGATGTTTGACAGTTTTGATAATTTCTTCAGTATCTTGAGTATCCAGACAAATCGGGAACGCATCCAGTCCGGCAAATTCTTTAAATAACATCGCCTTGCCTTCCATCACCGGCATCGAAGCGGCAGCACCTAAATTCCCCAATCCTAATACCGCACTACCATCGCTGACGATCGCTACTGTATTACATTTAATTGTTAGTTCGTAAACGCGTTCTGGTTCATTGGCAATTGCCATACAGACGCGCCCGACACCAGGCGTATAAGCCATCGCCAGATCCGACTGACGGGTGAGCGGAATCTTGCTCTCCATCCGAATCTTCCCACCGCGATGCAGCTCCATCGTCCGATCGAACGTACTCGTCAGCCGCACTTCCGGAATCGACTTGACGACTTCGACAATTTGGTCGCCATGTTCGGTACTAGTCGCATCCACCGTCACATCGATCCGCGACAATACCCGTGTCTGCTCGGTAATATCCAACGTGTTGATATTGCCACCGACAGAAGCGATCCCCTGAGCGATACTCGCCAGCATCCCCGATCGATTGGGCACTTCCAAGTGCATGGAAATACTAAAGGAAGAAGTAGGATTTAAATTTACCATCTCAGTTTTTGAAGCGTCCACAACTAGCAGCCTTAATTATAAAGGTTCGCGCTCGGGATCGATCGGGAATAATCGAATGAGGCTCTACTCGTTGGTGTAGCCTCTGGGAACGAGAATCGCAGTAGGATGTAGTATTAAAGATTCTCAATTTTAGGCTCTAAATGGCGATCGATAACATCTCCAAATTTCTCATCGAACGATATTCAACAGCCTTCGCCACCTGGCTACTAGGCGAATCAATCGCGCTCACAACTATTAATCCCACCGAACTCAATGTCGAACCGATTCGAGCCGATTCGGTGATGTTTCTACAATCTAGGGAAATTATTCTTCACACTGAGTTTCAGACAGTCGCCGATGAAACCATGCCATTTCGGATGGCTGATTATTATGTGCGATTGAGACGCAAGTTTCCAGATCGAGATATTCAACAAGTAGTCATCTACCTGAAACCGACAGGTTCGGATTTAGTTAGACAGACGAGATATGAGACACCTGTGATGACTCATCAGTTTCGAGTGATTCGGCTATGGGAGGAACCAGTAGAGGTATTTCTGCGTACGCCAGGTTTGCTGCCTTATGCAGTGCTGAGTCAAGCTTCAAACAAAGAAGAAGTACTATCTCAAGTGGTGGAGCAGTTAGAGCGGATCGAAGATCGGCGCGATCGGGATAATTTAACGGCAGCGACGAGTATCTTGGCTGGGTTACAATTGGGGGAGCAGACAATCGAACGATTAATGAGGAGTCCTGAAATGCAAGAATCAACGGTGTATCAGGCTATTTTACGGAAAGGAGAAGCTTTTGGACGCACGACTGGCGAACGAGATTTAATTCTCAGACAGCTTACCCGTAAGGTTGGTAATCTATCTCCCGAAATTATCTCAAGAGTTAGTGCGTTGAATCTCGATCGATTGGAAGCTTTAGGCGAGGCTTTATTAGATTTTACCGGTATGGCAAATTTAGAATCTTGGCTGGAGTAATCAATGCTCATTTACCATCAAGACATTGCCAACATTACCTTTTTTGTAGTGGTAAATCTAATCGATTAAATTTAACGATCGATCTCAATCTCCTGCGGATGTCCCCACAAGATCTGTTCGTGTTTGTAAATCACCATTCCTGGTTTTGCACCTTTAGGTTTATAGACATGCTTGGTTTCTGTATATACTACCGGAACTGCTTGGCTCTGTCTGGCGCGGCTATAGTAAGCCACTGCATTAGCGGTAAATTGTAAATCTGCTTCCTGTGCTACCTCTCCAGGCGTAATTCTTAATAACCCATGACTGCCGGCAATTTCCTGAGCGTGAAACCAGAGATCGTATTCGGTGGCTGTTTTAAAAGTAAGTAAATCGTTTTGACGATTGTTGCGTCCGATCAGGAGTTCAAAGCCGCTGGGAGTTTTGAGAGATCGCGGTTTGGTTTCGGCTAGTTCGGCTTTGGCGATGCGATCGGCAGCGGGGAAATAGCCAGTATCGATTAATTCTTTCTTGATTTCTAATAGCGTTTGTAATAGTTCTCGAACGTTGTTATTACTATCTTCTTCTGCTTGGAGAATGCTGGCTTCGACTTGTTCTAAATAATCGATTTGAGCTTGGACTTCAGCAAGTAACGGATCGACAGCGAGTTTGGCGCGTTTGAGTTTCTGGTGGCGTTTGTACAGGAATTGGGCGTTTTGAATCGCATTCTTTTCGGGTTCGAGTTTTATTTTGACTGGCTCGCCTGTCTCGAAATCATTGAGAATAATTTGCTTCATCCCTGGCGTCCAATCTTGAAGATGTGCCATCAACAAATCGGCATTGGTGCGATATTCGTCGGCACCTGTAGACTCTAGCAGTTTGGTTTTGAAGGTATTTGCTTTAAGGCGTAATTTAGCTAAGATCGTGCTTAATTTTTGGGTAAGTTGATGTTTGAGTTGGGTAAATGCTTCGCGATCGAGTATGCAGGTATAGTAAGTCTCAACTGCTTCGTTGACTGTAGCTACTGGAGTACCTGAATTGCTCCATCCCAGGACGCTAAAGCCGTTACTTGTGAGATGGGGACGAAATTTGTATCCTTCGACTTGCGTGAGGGTTCTAAGCCATTTTTGCCAGTATTCAAATAACTTTTCCCAGTCTGAAGCAGACAGGGTATCGGTGGTTTGAATGGGATCGAGTCCAGTGGTAGTAATCAGCTCGTTCATCAGGATCGTACTCAAGCCGCGATAACTTCTCACTAGTCGCTGGTTGAGCTTGTCAGGAATCAGGCTAACTCGATCGATCCACCGATCGATCGACTCCTCTAGACTCGGCATCGGATCGGTTAAGGATGGCGGTACCTCGTAAGGTCTGCCAGTTTCGATCGTCCGCACGCTAGACTGCTTATTACTAACTTGATGCGCGGTGGTAATAATTAAATTATCGGCATCGGTGAGGGTGAGATTGCTGTATTTCCCGATCGGTTCGACATATAAATAATATAGAGCCTCAGCCCCAGGTCTAGAGGCAAATGTCAGCCGCACCAATCTTTCCCACGGCGTCGGCATTTCCATCCCCGTCATTGCCAGTCCGCCTAAGACGGAGCGTAATTGCTGGCTGAGAGTGAAGGTATCGGGAATCCGGGGTGGGGGATCGGTAAGGACGATCCGGGCGGCTTGAGGATGCCAGGAGATGGCAATCCAGCCTTTTTTGTCGAGGGTACGCAAGCCTAGAGCGAGAGTGTAGCGATCGCTTTGGTAGACGGTTTCGACTCGTGCGGGTATCCAATCTGCTTGCAACTCCCGTACTGCCGCAGTCAATGTCGTGAAGTCAACCTGTTGCATCTGAATTTAGTTGATAATTGATAGTTGATAATTGATAATTAGGCTATGCTCACTTCACCAAAGACGAAGCAAACGAGCATGACAGGCTCGGTATGAGTCTTGGCAATAGTTGACTGTTTCTAAAAATTATCAACCATCAATTATCAATTATCAATTATTCCCGTGGTTAATGTTGGTTTTGGAAATATTGTCTCCACACAGCGGATTGTGGCGATCGTTAGTCCTGATGCGGCTCCGATTAAACGGAATATTAGTGAAGCTAGAGAACGCGGACAGTTAATCGATGGGACGTATGGACGACGGACGCGGGCGGTATTAATTATGGATTCGGGGCATGCCATTTTATCTGCGATTCAACCAGAAACGATCGCCAGTCGGATTCAGGGCTAGATAGAGTCAAAGCCCGCCTAGCGACTGGAAGTCGCGGCTAATATTGCAAAGTCTGCCTACGCAGACTAAAGTATCCAGTCTGCGTAGCGAAAAGTGCGTTCTTGGGCTTTGCCCTGCTTGGGTTCGTTCCATGGTCGGGGCACCCGACCGGACGAACTCCGCTGTCTTGTCGTTTTCTTATTCGGGGGGAACCCCCGAATAAAAACGCCGCAAGTGAAGCACCTTTTCAAGAAAGGCAGACTTTGTAACACCAGCGACGACTTCAGTCGTTGTTTATTCAGCCAGCCAAGGTGAAACCGAAGGTGTCCAACTGACTAATTCTTCTTCTTTAAACCACAGTGCAATTTCGCTCTGAGCGGTTTCTACTGCATCGGAGCCGTGAATCAGGTTGCGACCGATATTGATGCCCAGATCGCCGCGAATCGTGCCGGGAGGGGACACTAATGGATTGGTAGCACCGATCGTCAGACGGGAGGCAGCGACAACGCCATCACCTTGCCAGACCATAGCTACGACTGGGCCGGATGTAATAAAATCAACTAAACCGCTGAAAAAAGGTCTTTCTTTGTGAACGGCATAATGCTGTTCGGCTAATGCGCGGCTGGGGTGCAATAATTTTAAGGCAACGAGGGTGAAGCCTTTAGTTTCTAATCGCCGAATGATTTCACCTACTAAACCACGTTGAACGCCGTCAGGCTTGATTGCGATAAATGTCCGTTCCACCGTGAACTCCTAAAAAATTATAGATAGACTTGCCAACCACAGATTATAGTTCTATTCGCGATCCTTTAGGTAGGGGGCAGGCTTTAGGTTTTAGGCTTTAGGGATTAAACAATTTAATCCTCTACTATTTTTTATGCTCACAAGAGTAATAGCAACAGCAATATTAACTATTAACGAATGCTAGAAATTCTGACTAGTCCTTGGCATTATGAATTTATGCGACATGCGATCGCGATCGGCATTTTGGTCGGGATTTTATGTCCGATCGTGGGTAGTTATCTGATCGTACAACGGATGGCATTATTTGGAGATGTTATCGCCCATTGCGTATTACCTGGTTTATCACTCTCATTCTTTTTGGGAGTAGATATTTTGGTGGGTGCGTTTATTTCGGGCATTCTCGGTGCGGGGGCGATTTCTTGGATTCGATCGCAGGCGCGCGTGAAGGTAGATGCGGCGATGGCGTTGACATTCTCAAGTTTTTTTGCGTTGGGGGTATTGCTAATTAGTTTGCTCAAAAATAATGTCGATCTGGATAGTTTTCTGTTCGGCGATATTCTTGGCGTAACGATGACCGATATTTATCGCACGGCGATCGTTACTTGTTTAATTCTGGGTGCAGTTTGGTTATTTTATAAAGAGTTGTTATTCTACACGTTTGACAAAACTGGGGCGATGGCGATGGGATTGCCTGTCAATCTGATTCATCTCGGATTTATGGCAGCAATTACCCTGACTATTATTGCCAGCATGCAAGCTGTTGGCGTAATTTTGGTAATTGCCTTGCTAGTCGGGCCAGCATTGACAGCATACTTATTAGTCAAAGAATTACATCAGATGATGTTACTGGGTGCCATTATCGGCACGATCGCCAGCGTGAGCGGCGTCTATTTGAGTTTTTATATCAAGCACGTACCTTCTGGCCCGGCGATCGTGCTGGTATCTTCCAGCTTGTTTGTCTTGGCTTTATTATTCAGTCCTTCGCAAGGTATTCTCACCCGTCGTGCGGGAATTTAACGTTGAAGATCGATCTGGATCTGAAGCTGGTTAGTCATCAGCAGTCGGCGTTTCCACAGCAGGAGTTCGCTGTGGGGGCAAAGGTAAGATAAACGGCAGATCTCCAGATGGCAACTCGATCGCAAACCGACTGCCAACATTAATTTTACTGGTAACGGACACCCTGCCCCCGTGCAATGCGACGATCTCTCGCACTAGGTTTAGCCCCAAACCCGTACCCTGAGCTTGACGATTGAAGGCACTATCGATCTGCACGAATGGCTGAAATAATCGATCGAGATCTTCTGGCGCAATCCCGATTCCCGTATCGCTGACGGCGATTTCTAGCCACGTAGGATTATTTGGCTTGGTGCCAACAAAATATGTCACATCGACACGTACACGACCAGCTTCTGGCGTAAACTTGACAGCATTACTAAGTAAATTAATCAAAACTTGGCGCATCCGGCGTTCGTCAACAAGTAGATCTGGTAAATGTGATGGGACATTTATTGCTATCTGAATCTTTTTTCGGCTAGCCTGATGGCTGACAAACGATCGACTTACATCACAAAGCTGACCGATATTAGTTGGTTCGCAGTAGATTTCTAGCTTGCCAGCCTCAAGTTTGGCAAGATCGAGCAAATCGTCAATTAATGCCAGCAGATGAATGCCACTGCGCTGAATCACTTGAATACAGCGTAATTGGCGTGAATTGAGCGTGCCATAGACCTGTTCTTCTAACCCCTCTGACATCCCCAAAATTGCATTGAGCGGCGTGCGGAGTTCGTGGCTCATATTGTTGAAGAAAGTCGTCTTCGATCGCTCGGCGAGTTCTGCAGCTTCCTTGGCGGCTTTGAATTCGATCGTCCGTGCTGCGACCTTTTGTTCGAGGAGTTCTACCGATGCTGCTAATTGAGAATACAGCTTGGCATTCTCGATCGAAATTGCCGCCTGAACGCTCAGGACATCGAGAGTCTTCATCCGATCGCGCGTAAAACTATCGATCGCGACTTGATTTTCAAGGTAGAGAATCCCAACTAATTTGCCTCGATCGAGGATCGGACTGCATAAGATGCTTTTGGGTTGATGCCGTTGAAGATAGGCATCACCGTCAAACTGCATCGAGTCGAGAGCGTCGGTTAACAGCATTGGCTGCAAATTGCGCGCAACCCAATTGACCCAGCTAATTGCCACATCATCGCTCGACTCGTAGGCGATCGGTGTTAATAACTGCGGTTTATAACCAGATTCTACTCTAGCGACTACCTGGAGACTGTCTTCGATGTTGAGTAGCAATACACATTTATCGGCACCGGCATTGGTAATAACGATCTCCAACAGCTTAGTAATTAATCGATCGAGATCGATCTCTTGAGAAATAGTTCGTGAAGCTGCCAACAAACTATCCAAATCTAAAAATGTGGAGTCACACATCACCGAATTGGTCACATCGGCGATCTGGGCATCGACGATCTCTACTGCTGCTCGATCCGAGATCTCAGTTAAGAGTTGTGGATAGAGTGTCTGCAACTGCTCGACTTTCGCCATGGCTCCCCACCGACCATAGCAGGTAGAAGCTTCTATTAAGTAAGATCGAGCGATTTTTGCTTTACCCCAATCCAGATAAAATTTGGCGGCAAGTTCGTTGGCGAGTGCTTCTTCATGAATAAATTGATGTTCTTTGGCACCAGCGATCGCCCGATCGTAATGTTCGATCGCCGCAGCCTTATCACCCAAGATCCGTTGTTTTTCAGCTTCGATTAAATCCCATTTGTGTAGATAATTCATCGGTGCATTTTGCGACCATAGCTCGATCGTCTCTTGATGAATTTGCACCTGGGCGAGAGTTTCTGCTTGTGCTAGTTCCGACTGCGCTCTAAATAGTGCCAAATATGTCAGTGCGGCATAAAAATGGAATACCGGAACTGGAATCATCCCCGCAACTGCCTGCAAGTACAATTGCCCTTGAGTAATATTTTCTAGTGCCGCAGTATAATTACCAAATAAATACGCTAGCATCAATTTGTAGATGTAAATATAAGCTAGCGCAGTGAGATCGCCATCTTGAAGATGCTTGGGAATCATCACGATCTCATCATAAGCAGTTCCAATCAGACAATCTGCTCGATCGTTTCCCCTCATCATCAGGTTTTGTGCCACCTGCCGTTTCATTTCTAGATAGGCTTTTGAGATAGATTGTTTTGCTCGCTCTAAATCTTTACTATATGGGGATAT
>NZ_JANPGM010000424.1:0-5330 GCF_031423935.1 Chamaesiphon sp. VAR_69_metabat_338 | reverse complement strand
ATGCCAGAGCATTCTGGGGATTGATTTCGATCGCTCGATTAAAATCGGCTAGTGCTCCTCGATTGTCATTGAGCGTCTTGTATTTCAAATTGCCGCGATTGATATATGCCAGAGCATTCTGGGGATTGATTTCGATCGCTCGATTGTAGTCGGATAATGCTCCTCGATCGTCATTCAGATTACTGTACTTCAGAAGGCCACGATTAATATATGCCAGAGCATTCTGGGGATTGATTTCGATCGCTCGATTAAAATCAGCTAATGCGCCTCGATTGTCATTCAGTTTATTGTATTTTAAAGTGCCGCGATTGTAGTGAGCAATGGCATCCTTGGGGTTAATTTTAATCGCTCGATTATAATCTGCTAATGCGCCTTGAGTATCATTCTTCTCATATTTCAGAAGACCGCGATTGATATATGCATCAGCATCCTGGGGATTGATTTCGATCGCTCGATCGTATTTGGCTAATGCTTCTAGACTGTCTCTTTTGTCTTTTTCATCCTTTTCAATAACCGATGTATTGTCTTTGTCTGGTGAACTTTGCTTGCTGTCAGAAGCTGGAGTTTGAGAAGTAGCACTGTCATTAGCCGTTAATATTTTAGGCGAGACGATCGAGTTTAATAATCCGATTAATCCAATAAATCCCAAAGATATACAAGCAGCCAATCCGATCGATTTTTGCCGATCGAGCTTTGTTTTCGCAGGTGCTTTGGGAGTAGAACTAGCAATAGGATCGGGCGAAGAATTCGTGATAGGAGGATGATAAGACTGTGTCGGTGGTTGAGAATACGATCGAACTGATTGGAGCACTGGATCGATCGCTTTTATCGCTTCCATGGCATTAGGATAGCGATCGAGATGCTTCGCTGCGACCATTTTGGACAGGATCTCAATTACTCGATCGCTTGCCGAACATAAATGTTGCCATTTGAACGCTAAGTCATCTTCATCAAATAATTCAAGAGGATGTTTTCCGGTCAGGCATTGCAAGGCGATCGCGCCAACTGCATAGATATCGCTAGCAGAAGTCGGATAGCCCATGGCTTGTTCGGTGGGCATGTATCCAGCAGTACCAATGCAGATTGATTTAGCATTAGATGCATTTAAGGTTGTCTGAAGAACTGCTTTTACTGCACCAAAATCAATTAGGATTAATTTACGATCGTGCGAGCGACGAATGATATTGTCTGGCTTAAGATCGCGGTGAACTATCCTTTTGATATGAACTTCTGTTAGCACTGCTAAAATTTCGCGGACAACTTTAAGAGTTTGGGTATCAGATAATTTCTGAGTACCTAATTCTTGAGTCAAAGTTTGTCCTTCAATCAACTCTTGTACCAGATAGAACTCTCGATTTTCTTCAAAGTAAGCATATAGCGTGGGAATAAGATCTGTTTTCTCACCCAATTTTGCCAGTGTTTTTGCTTCAGTTTCAAATAGCCGTCGCGCTATATCTAATAAAGCAGGATCGTTGCTTTGTGGCTTAAGATGCTTAACTACTACTCGTCGTCGATCGGGATAATCTTTATCGACAGCGATATATGTTTCGCCAAATCCTCCAGCAGATAGGCGATTTTCAATGAGATAGCGATTGCGGAGGAGATAGCCAGACTGCATGAGTTGTTCGGACTGTAATTATCTGTATTTTAGCTCGATCGAGCTGAGTTCAGTCTGGATGTTTTGTATAGCCCCCTTTCAGAAATCGTTTATTTTGATTTTACTGTCAGCGATTAAACTTCATTTTCAAATTGCCTGTCTCGATCTTCCAACTCAGCGGGACAGATTTGAGGTTATTGAGAGTGAAACCAGTTAGGGTGACTCTATTTGCCCTATAGTAAATGAACCATTCCCGATCGCCGCACACCGCTCATGGCAGCCAGTAAACTTTCCCTCGGATCTGTCAGACAACTCTTTAAGCATCGTCGCGGGTTATCTGCCCAATTACTCGCATTGGGACTGATAATTACCCTCAGTTTCATTGCGATCGCGATCTTTGCACCATTATTACAAGCGATCGGTTTACTTCAAGATCCCCAAGACTTACTAGGCTCCTCCATGCCGCCCTACAACCCGATCAACCAAGCTCCCTCCTGGCAGCATTGGTTTGGGACTAGTCGCGAGGGTTACGACGTATTTTCGCGAACGCTATTTGGCACTCAGGCGGCTTTGCAAGTAGTCGTGCTGGCAACTTTGATGAGTGCGATCGTCGGTGTTTCTCTAGGGATGATTAGCGGCTATCTGGGTGGCAATCTCGATCGAGTCCTCCTGTTTGTGATGGATACGATCTACACGTTACCTGGATTATTATTATCGGTAACGTTGGCCTTTATCGTCGGCAAAGGTGTTTTTAATGCCGCGATCGCGTTGAGTATTTCTTATATCCCCCAGTATTTTCGAGTCGTGCGCAATCAGACGGCGAGTTTGAAGACTCAAATGTTTGTCGAAGCCGCTCAAGCTTTGGGCGCATCTACTCCCCATGTCTTGACTAAATATCTCTTTGGAAATGTCATCCAGAGCGTACCCGTGTTATTTACCCTCAATGCTGCCGATGCAATTTTAGTATTAGGTGGTTTAGGTTTTCTCGGTTTGGGTTTACCCGACGAAATCGCCGAATGGGGTCACGATCTCAAGCAAGCTTTACCCGCACTTTCCACCGGAATCTGGTGGACGACACTATTCCCAGGGCTGGCTTTGACATTGATGGTGACTGGATTGTCACTTTTAGGTGAAGGTTTGAGTGAGCTGATAAATCCACAGGATCGAGGATAAAGGTTAGTTTGAGAATCGATCGTCGATCGTTTTCGCGCAGTGTCTACATCCGCCAGATATCAGCTCATACTTCGGAGTGAATCGATCGTCTGCGATCGATCGATACCACCCCAGCCGCTAAATTTTCGCGCTCGTGTGCCGGATCGCGCCAAGTTTCTTGGAGCGCGTCGGCTTCCCATGCCTGCATCGATTTGAGGGAAAGGAGTTGCTGGATATAGGTCGCGTGGAGGGGAAGATTGTAAGTTTGGGCGCGGAAAGCGATTACCTCCGGTAGGCTTCGCCAACGGACAAAAGAACGCATCGACAGCGGTAAATTCAGAGCCAGTCAGAAACGGGCCACCAAATCGATTGAGTCCTTCCGCCCAGATCTCATTGAGTCGATCGAGATCCCTTTGTAATGCTGGGGTCGTCTGGTGAAGCTGGATGCGAACACCACAATTCATGCCGCATTCTTGGCGGATGGTGCTGAATCCAGAGTGCATTTCCGCAGTTACAGATCTAGCCCAAGCGCGGGCAATGCGATCGACAGGCCAGATTCCACTATGGTGCTCGGCGAGGTATTCAACAATGGCGAGGGAATCCCAGACAATGAGATCGTCATCGTGGAGGCAGGGGACTTTACCATTGGGGGCAAAATCGCGGAAGGTTTCCCAGCTTGAGGTTTCGGGGAAAGGGATGAGTTGTTCGGTGAAGGCGATCGCTTTTTCTTGCATCAACACCCACGGGCGCAACGACCAAGAGGAGTAGTTTTTATTGGTGATATAGAGGGTGTACATAATAGGTTGATGCAGGGTTTAAAATGAGAGAGCTAGCCGATGTTAGCTACAATTAAAATACAATAGTAATCTAGTTATGGAAGATCGAGTGTTAATAATTTCCGATCCGTTAGTAATGATGGGTAAACCGATCGTTGCAGGTACGCGCATCACAGTAGAGTTGATTCTAGAAAAATTAGCCGCAGGTGAAACCAGCGCACAGATTTTAGCATCCCATCCCCGCCTCACTCCAGTTGCTATTTCCGCAGCTTTAGACTTTGCCAAAGAAACACTCAGAGCAGATACAGTTTATCCTGTTGCTGCCGTGAGTGTATGAAATTTCTGGCAGATGAGAATATGGATGTTGCGATTGTCGAGCGATTACGGCAAGATGGACATCAAGTTTGGTATGTTGCCGAAATGGAACCGGGTATTCCTGATGACGAAGTATTGGCTTTGGCAAATCGTGAAGGTGCAATCTTAATCACAGCAGATAAAGATTTTGGAGAATTAGTTTTTAGGCTGCGTTATCTCGCTACCGGAATTATTTTAATTCGGCTTGCTGGATTATCTATATCAGCAAAGTGCGATATTATTTCGATAACGATTCAAGAGCATGAGTCAGAATTATTTTCTGCATTTGCGGTTTTAGCTCCGACATCAATCCGCATCCGCAAACTAGGATAAAAGTTTGGGTAGTGGATCTTCATGAAGTTCAGATTTTAAGCTAGTTCTTTTGGCAGCATTTTAATTTCTAATTTCCGATCTAAAGCGGCTGCAATTCGTGCCAGCATAGACAAAGAATGTTCCTCATAATCAGCATCTTCCAACCGAGCAATGACCGATCGAGTGGTACCAATCAAATTTGCTAATTGTTGCTGTGTTAGTCCGGCTTGCCTGCGAACATCGTAGATAATTAATGAAACTTGAGCATTTATAAATGCTTTTTTTACCAGTTTTTGCAATTCTAGATCGCCTGCGATCGATCTCCGAATAATTTTCAAGGCATCATTAGTGTTAGTCATTTGGTTCTTCTTCTGGTTCGACGTAAGTATAAAGATCGGGATTGAGTACAAATAAATCTTTATATGTCAAGGCTAGTTCGATATCTCTGCCTGGAACTTCGTTATCCTCCATGATAAATAGTTGGGCTGCTAAGAGTACCAATCTACACAGGTGTGTTATCTGTTCCTCATCTGGGTAAACTAAGTGCATCGCCTCACTTACAGTCAGCGGAGTCAGTATGGTATGGTATGGCCGAGTAATGGCGGTGTTTCTGATTGGCTTATCGCGATCGCTTACGGTGCCTTCCAGCATCACAAGAAGCGCATTGCCGCAATTCAGGCTTTGGCGAACGAGTTGAAATTTCAATATTTCCCAAAGGGTGATGCAAGTATCGAACCCCTACTCTCAAATCTGGATTTTTTCCAGCACGGGAGATGGCGCGAGATTACCCATCTCCTAAAAGGTCAAGTTAAGCGTAAAGGGAAATCCGTCACTGTTGCTATCTTTGATTATCGATATAGTGTTAGCCGTGCTGAGGATGTTCCTAGCTTTTTCCTAACGGCTCTAGTTTTCTATGACGAGTCATTGAATCTGCCTGGGTTTGAGTTGCGGCGCGAGCATCTTATGGACAAGATGGCGAATGTCATGGGTTCGCAGGATATTAATTTTGCTGATTTTCCCACTTTCTCGAAACGCTATCGGCTAATGGGGGCAATGCCCGATCGAATTCGCGCAATTTTTCAGCCCAATATCATTAAGTTCTACGAGCGCGAGAAACTTTGTACGGAAGCGAATGGGTC
>NZ_JANPGM010000423.1:0-2448 GCF_031423935.1 Chamaesiphon sp. VAR_69_metabat_338 | reverse complement strand
GCAATTTTATCGCGTTCCCAGCAGCGATCGATCGACACAGACTGGTAGCGGATTGGGATTGGCTCTGGTTCAAAAGTTAGTCACCCAACTCAACGGACAAATCCATGTCACTAGTACTGCGGGGTGGACGGAGTTTGCCGTGAAGTTGCCAGTGGGCGATCGGAATTAGGGGATAGGGGATAGGGGATAGGGGATGGGGGATCGAGAGAAGGCGGAATTGCGCATATTTGGATAATATGCGCTTGATGTTAATCGATCGCTCACTGACTTAATATCCACTTGAGAATGCCAAGAATTTTCTGCACCGGTGTAACTAAATAATTAGTAGGATCGATCGTGACATTGCTACCTTCTAATTTTAGAAATTGCCATAGTGTACCACTAGTTACACAACCATAAATAGCTGGAATACTGCTATTTTTAAGCTGATTATAGCTTTGAGCTGCTACCATTTCAGCTACACATTGACCCAGTCCACTTTCAATCTCACCTCGTTTAGCCTCAACTAACATTAATACTGGAGCATCGATTGTAAATTGATTTTCAGATTTGCTAAATAGAAAATCACAGAAGCCATTTAAACCCTTCTCCTGGTCTACATTAAACTCCTCACCAGAAAACAATTGCACTTGCCGATCGACCAATCTTCTGGCCTGAACTAAGATCGGGCTAACCAGTAACTCAGACTTAGCCTTTTCAGATTTTGCAACCTCAGCTAGAGCAAATGATTCAACAAAAATAGTTAAAAATTCTGATTGAGGCTCAGAGATCGGAAAAAGTTCGCAAAACCGATTATTGATTAACTGTAGATCGAACTTGTCTTTAACTGACTCTAAAGTAAAATTATTGTATGCCATTCGATCGCCTCAGATTAATTTGGCTCACCTTACAACTCACTTGAAAAGCCTCCCCAGATGGGGAGGCTCGATTGGTTAACAGTGTTAACAGCAGACTACTAGACTAACTTGAGGTCGGGATAGTAGGCGTGGATATCGTCCGTTGTGAGGGCATCACCATTGGCTTGAGGCGTCCAGATGGCTTCGATCGCGACGATAGAGCTAGCATCGAGACTGCCGAGCATTTGGAGGGCTTGGCGCAGATCGTCTTGGCCGTTTATTTTGGGCAATTCGAGCGCGCGAGTAGCGGCAACCAGCAGCGTCACGATGATGTATTCTGCCCGTTCTTGCTCTTGCTCTTGCTCGACTGTGACTAACTCGCCAGTGGAGTTGAGTACGGCATTAGCATTTGCCTGACGGAGTTGGTTGTTAACCTTGCTGAGGGTTTCGGTCGTAAATTTACCGCGCTCGTTGAGGGACAACTGATTGAAGACGGCTTCAGCGCGATCGAGTTTAGCTTGTTGGGTACCAGTTTTACCGTATGTCCAGTATTCGGGGTGACGCAGCAATTCGAGGCTGGTTTCTTGGAGCAGGTGCATTCTGCCACTAGCTGTCTCGGCGTTGACAGTCTCTGCCAATTGGTCTAGTTTAGACTGAACGCTCCGGGCGTCTGCTAGCAAACCAACTTGGATTTGAGCGATCGATACTTGAGGATTGTACGTATCACCTTCAAAATTATCACCACCAGCTACCCGACGGAAAGTGTTGAGTAAAAAGCTACCAACTGCGAACATAATCAACAGCGAGAATAAGCCACCACCGCCACCACCAATGAAGGGGAGAAAGAAGAACGGCGACGAGAAACCACCACCTGGCAAATAGCCGCCACCACGGCTGGGATAACTATTGCTAGGAGAACCATAGCTCCGACTGGGAGCGCGGAAAGAACCGCCCCCAATTCGTCCGCCACTCCGTGCGGCGAGTGCATCGCCAGTTTGAGCAAACACGAGAGTTAGGACTAGTCCGACTGCTACAAATGTTTTCACCATAGGTTTAAGGAGAGCGCGCAGTTTATCAATCATAACTACCTGTAATAAAAGCTTATCTATTCTTTTAATGTAACGACTTTAACAATCGCTGGCCGTTACTTACCGAATTTCTTCAATTTTAACGCGGGCGATCTGAAGGGAGCAGTGTCGATCGATGTAGAGATAACCGATGCGATCCCCGATCTCGATTCTTTGTTTATTGGCGTGCTGTTGATGATGAGATCTTGGTACCGATCGATTCAAATGGCACTATGATGACAATCGATACTTCCACACCAGCCAGTCTGACTATGACTACCGCCGAAAATTCCAACCATCAAGAGCTAGTCGGTTTTATCTGGAGTATTGCTGATAAACTCCGAGGGCCATATCGTCCGCCACAGTATCGCAAGGTGATGTTACCGCTGATTGTGTTGCGGCGGTTGGATTTGGTATTGGAGCCGACTAAGCCAACGGTGTTGGATGCGAAGGCGAAGTATGAGGCGATGGGTTTAACGGGAGATGCGTTTGAGAAAGCCATTGCCAAAGTTGCCATTGGTGGCGACAGACAGCAGCCGCTGTAT
>NZ_JANPGM010000422.1:0-2779 GCF_031423935.1 Chamaesiphon sp. VAR_69_metabat_338 | reverse complement strand
TTCAACTATCAACTGTCTTGATTTGCTCAACCGTCGGGAAACCCGACGAACGCAAATCGCTATCAACTATCAACTATCAACTATCAAAATGGCCTTATTCCCCTTATTACAGCCCGATCTAGTGTTAGGTCGCTCAGTTTTGGATTTAACACCCGATTTGCTGGCGCGCCATCAAATTAAAGGCTTAGTACTCGATGTCGATGATACGATCGTGCCGATCGGGATTGGGGTCGCGCAACCAGAACTGATCCTGTGGATTCAACAAACTAAAGAACTCGTTCCCATCTGGCTAGTGACAAATAATCCCAACCAAGTGCGCATTGGCGCGATCGCCGATAGCCTATCGCTACCTTACTTCCTCAGTGCGGGTAAACCATCGCGGCGCAGACTCCGCCAAGCGAGCGAGGCAATGAAGCTAGAACCCGCCCACGTCGCGATGGTCGGAGATCGAGTGTTTACTGACGTACTAGCAGGAAACCGGATGGGCATGTTTACAATCTTGATCGAACCGATCGTCAGTGCAGATACTTCTGTCGGGTTTAGCCTGCTGCGCAGCGTCGAATTTGCGATCGCTAGAACATTAGGCGTGTCTTTGGCCGTAATGAAATAAATATTTACATTACATAACAATTGCTTATAAAGTCGAAATATAAATAAATCATTAAGAAAACCAGGATGCTCAAAAAAATCTGGCATCATAGTTTTATTGCAAATGGAGTCAGCCCAGATAAAGACTCTAAACATAATATAAAACAACAAAACCTTCAGAGCGTTAGCTGCCACCAATAGGCAGTTGACGCTCTGAAACTTTTTAGACTAGATTTTTTACTAATTATTAGATTTTCTCATTCCATCACCGAAAGCCTCGATCCCTCATCAGTATGCTCCGATCCCCGCTATGTCGCAGACCCTAGTCATCAAAGTTGGTACATCAAGTCTGACCCGTAGTGATGGCAGATTAGCATTAGCCACGATCGCCGCTTTGGTAGAGACCATCGTCGATCTGCGCGCCCAGGGTCATCGAATTGTATTGGTATCTTCGGGGGCAGTTGGAGTTGGCGCGGCAAGACTGGGCATGACCGAACGCCCGAAAACAATCGCTCTCAAACAAGCCGCCGCCGCTGTGGGGCAAGGGATTATCATGCGGGTGTATGACGATCTGTTTCGCGAACATCAGCAGCCAGTCGCCCAAATCCTGCTCACGCGGGGCGACCTCGATCGCCGGAGCAGTTATATCAATGCTTACAATACTTTTCAGGAGCTATTCCGACTCGGTGTCATGCCGATCGTTAATGAAAACGATACCGTCGCCGTAGACGAGCTGAAATTTGGCGATAACGATACTCTCTCCGCCCGTGTCGCCAGCACGATCGACGCCGACTGGTTATTTTTACTCACCGATGTCGATCGCTTGTACTCCGCCGACCCCCGCAAATTTCCCGATGCCCAACCGATCGTCCAGATCGATCGCTTAGAGGATTTAACAGCTCTTCAAATCCAAATCGGTGGGAAAGGTTCGGAATGGGGAACGGGAGGCATGGCGACCAAAATTGCCGCCGCTGGGATTGCCACTGGCGCAGGTGTCAAAACCGCAATCACCCACGGGCAATTTCCCCAGAATATCGAGCGAATTTTACACGGCGAACCATTGGGGACGCAATTTACGCCCCAATTACGCGCCGATAGTGCGAGAAAACGCTGGATCGCGCATGGATTGATAACAGTCGGTAAAGTTTTTCTAGATGACGGTGCAGTGCAAGCGATCGTCTCTAGTGGCAAATCTTTATTACCAGCCGGAATTGCTAAAATTGAAGGCGAGTTTGACGCGACTGATGCAGTTCAATTGTGCGATTTTAGCGGCAAAGAAATCGGGCGGGGAATTACCAACTATAGTAGTGCCGAACTCGATCGAATTCAGGGACATCACTCGACCGACATTCTCGATTTACTCGGCTATCTAGGCGAAGAAACCGTCGTACATCGTGATAATTTAGTGTTGAGTTAATCCTCACAATCTCGATCGCGGAACATCGATCGATTTTATTACGCCTAATCAGTTACATTGAGATCGCCCCGATTATGAAATTTTTATTGTTGCTTTACGTTACCTTCGTGCTAACAGCCACAGTCGGATATTCGCAAGTAGCGATCGCAGGTGACAAAAATACAGCCCGACCGCAATCCAAAGAGACAATTTTAGGTGTGGTCGATCGACAAATCGTTCCTGGCAAAAGAGTTGGCGCGATCGTCAAAACTACTACTCATGCCAACTTGGTGCAGTTATTCGGTGCAAACAAGTTGAGTGAAACTGAATTATATGGCGCAGAAGGGCAGGTTAAATTACCAGCAACCGTGGTGAGATTTGCCAACAATAAAGAGCTAAAAGTCGTCTGGAAAGACAGCAAACGCAATCGAGTATTCATGACGATCGTCCGCGACCCCGATTGGTATACCAAAAGTGGCGTTCGCGTCGGGATGACTTTCCCACAATTGCGGAAGATCGCGGGTAAATTTGAAGTGAGCGGTTTGGGTTGGGACTATGGTAATTCAGTTAGTTATCCCGCACTGAAAACTTATCCTTTTTTCGGCATGAGTCTCAAAGTCGATGCGAATGAAAAAGCGATCGAGCAATTTCCCAAGGAGTATCGAGTAGTCAGTGGCGACGGTTTACAATTAGCCGACGACGATCCTCGGTGGAAAAACTTAAAAATGCGCGTGAGCGTTTTGGAAGTTGTCTATCAATAATTATGCTCGATCGATTGATACAATCTCGATTCTG
>NZ_JANPGM010000421.1:0-2503 GCF_031423935.1 Chamaesiphon sp. VAR_69_metabat_338 | reverse complement strand
AAAATGGAGGCGATCTGCTACGCCTAGATCGATCGCCAGTTGCTTCATTTGTGTCAGGAGTGGCCCATCCCCAGCAATAGCTAAATGTACGTCCAGTCGATTCAATTTAGCAAAAGCAGCAATTGTATCCTGATGCCGTTTGCGGCGCGTAAATTCGGCGACAGAGAGCAATAGTGGTGTGTTCGCGCCGATGCCTAGCTCCGCACGGAACAGCTCGACGGCAGCATCTGCGACCTGGTGCCGATTGTAATAATCGAGATCGACCCCGATTCCTGGCATGTAAAATGAGGCTGCTGGCGGTACCAAGCGATGCCGCTCGATCGCCGCTGCATCTTCCCGTACGATCGTTACTAAATAATCTGTCCACTTTCCCGCCAGTTTTTCTAAAGCGAGAAACACCCAATTTTTGAGGGGGTTGGCTCCTGGCAAGAAATGAAACCCATGAGCGGTATAAATGACCTTAGCTCTGAGTTGATGGCGCAGATCTTTGAGGGCATACCGCGTTACAAATGCCGCTACTGGTGTATGAACGTGAATGATGTCATATCGCTCGCGCGCCACAATCTCGCGAATTTTGGCCGGAGTTCCGAGCAAGTTGCGCGGATCGAGCGGATTTCGCGACCACTGCACTTCCCACAGTCGATCGAAATAGCGATCGCAACCATCAGTATCTAAAAAGCCACAAGACATTGCATCAACTTGCCAGCCGCGATCGCGAAAATGGGTGGCAAATGGTAGCAAGAAATTGGTGAGCACTACAGGAACTGTAGTTACGATC
The DNA here is from genome assembly GCF_031423935.1 of Chamaesiphon sp. VAR_69_metabat_338. Taxonomy (NCBI): domain Bacteria; kingdom Bacillati; phylum Cyanobacteriota; class Cyanophyceae; order Gomontiellales; family Chamaesiphonaceae; genus Chamaesiphon; species Chamaesiphon sp. VAR_69_metabat_338. Next base: position 1,725 of record NZ_JANPGM010000421.1, on the reverse strand, counting down.
AACAGTTTGGTCATAAATCTCGACTAAATTAGTGAGATAGTAGCAATCGGATCTGCATTGATAAAGATCGACAATTCACAAAACTATCGATCCTTAGAGTACCCACGCACTCTGGCATAATTTAGAGTAGAGAGCGCAATTTATGGATCGATCCGATCGATCGAACATAAATTGTGCTGGTAATTTGAGGTGCGATCGATGATTTTTGCTGTTGATGTTCATTATCCAGATGACAAAGCCTTCGTCGCGGGGATATTATTTCAAGATTGGCAAGATGCCGCACCCTTTCAGCAGATCGCGACCGAAATTGCCCATGTTGCCGAGTACGAACCAGGACAATTTTACAAACGCGAATTGCCATGTATTCTGGAAATTTTGGCACAACTCGAATCTTTACCCGCGATCGTCATCGTCGATGGTTATGTCTATCTCGGCTCCGATCGAAAACCAGGTTTGGGTAAATATTTGTACGATGCTCTCGACGGTAAAGCGGTAATTATTGGCGTTGCTAAAAATCGATTTGCCGATACCCCCACCGAGGCGGAGGTGTTGCGCGGCAACAGCCAGCGACCTTTATATGTAACAGCGATCGGCATCGATCTAGTGGCCGCTAAAATAGCGATCGAGCGGATGGCTGGTGAATATCGCATCCCCAATCTCTTGAAGCTAGTCGATAAACTCAGTAAGAGCCACGATCGAACCTGATGCGAACGAGTGAAAATCGATCGGCTTGCTGGAACTAAAATGCGATCGATTTAACACGCACTGGCAAGCTATCTGTGTTAGTAGGTTTAGAAAGGTTGCAGTCGCAGATGTGGCTAGTTCTACTGTTTTCTCGATCGACTCGATCCCAACTTATCTCGATTGCTCACAATGCTAAACATTTTTCAAAACAAAGCCTTTAAATGGTGGATTTTAGGCGCGATCGCTTTATTGGCTGCGACCACGATCGTCCCTAGCTTATTTCGACCGACCACCGTGCGCCAGCTCAATACAATTCTGATGATTGGGGATGGGATGGGTTGGGAAATTGCAAGAGCTGCGGCGATCCAAACGGCGATCGATCAAGGCAGCACTGGCAAAACTCTCAAAGATTTTTATGTTCAGGGCAAAGGCTCCGGACTCAATATGCAAACGTTACAGAACTATGCCCTCGCGACCACCTACGGCACGACAGTCGCGGGTAAAGATGGTAAGTATAGCAGCAATCAAAGTGCCCTAGATGACTCCCAAAAGCTGACTGGAGCTAGTCCCGTTCGGCCTAACTTCAAATTCGACCCTAAATTTAATCCCGGGCAACATAGCAAAAATGCTCCCGCTCCCGCGATCCCACCTGTCGGTAATTTAGTCGGTTACGATCCCGTCAAAGGTGGCGCGAACCCCTGGACGCCCGGTACCGATCGCGAATACATTAAAGCCAGCTATCCCGACTCAGCCAATACTGCCACCACCCTCTACACGGGCGTGAAAAGTTACAATAACGCGATCGCCGTCGATATCTACGAAAAACCCCTCACGACCATCCTCAAAACCGCTGCCGACGAGCGAAAATCGACCGGACTAGTGACATCAGTCCCGATCGATCATGCCACGCCGGGTGCAGCCTCCGCCAATGTCAACCGGCGCAGCAAATACGACCTCAATGCTGCTGATGCCAAGCCCCTCGATAATATTCTCCAGCAACAACTCCGGATCTATCAACCCACGCTGTGGTGGATGGCGCTC
>NZ_JANPGM010000420.1:0-3775 GCF_031423935.1 Chamaesiphon sp. VAR_69_metabat_338 | reverse complement strand
CACCCAATCAGGCAAACTTTCTCAAATGGCGCATCGGGGCGAATCTTTGCCAGGGCAATTTCGGGTACCACCGTATAGTTCGCAAACGTGGAGGTACCCATATAGTGGTGCAACATTTGCCCCTGATAGGAAAACCGACTGCTCCCGTCGGGCATTACCCCTCGCCCTTGGGTGAGCCGAATCGCTTGACACAGGTTGGTTTTTCCGCTGAGACAATAGTCGCAATTGCGGCATTCGGGGACGTATAAGGGAATCACGCGATCGCCTGGTTTGAGGCTGGTGACACCCGCACCAACTTCCACGACGACACCCGCACCTTCATGCCCCAAAATCGCGGGGAATAAGCCTTCAGGGTCGGCTCCAGACAAGGTATAAGCATCGGTATGACACACCCCCGTCGCTTTAATCTCGACGAGTACCTCCCCTGCCTGTGGCGGCGCGAGATCGACAGTGGTAATTTCGAGGGGTTTATCTGCTTGAAAGGCGACTGCGGCTTTGACTTGCATGGGTGAGTGGCGGCGGGAGGTTCTTTACTTAATTCGAGCAGATTTTGCTAACGATCCTAACTAAAAATACTATCGAAAAACTCGATCGATTCCTGCAAGGAGGCGATAAAACTATCGATTTCCGCTCTAGTATTGTAGAAGTATAAGCTAGCACGAGCGGTCGATTGTGCCTTGATAAACCGATGCAAGGGTTGGGTGCAATGATGTCCGGCACGAATGGCAATTCCAGCCTGATCTAACATCGTCGAAAGGTCGTGGGGATGCACGTCACCAGCAGTAAATGATGCTAAAGACGCCCGTTCTCTGGGCGGTTTAGGGCCATAGATTTTGATCTGCGGGATTTGCATTAATTTCTCAAATAAATAGGCGGTTAATTCTGCTTCATAAGCATGAATTTTTTCCATTCCAATATTAGTTAAATAATCTACTGCCGCACCTAGCGCGATCGCTTCAGCGATGGCGGGCGTCCCTGCTTCAAATTTATGTGGTAAGTCGGCGTAAGTAGAATTTTCTAGAAATACGTCGGCAATCATTTCCCCACCACCCAAGAACGGCGGCATCGATCGCAGTAAATTCAACTTACCATACAAAAAGCCGATCCCAGTCGGGCCGCACATCTTGTGCCCCGATACTGCCAGCCAGTCACAATCCATGTCTTGGACATCTAAAGCCATGTGCGGCGCACTTTGGCAAGCATCGATTAATACTTTCGCGTCGTATTGATGTGCCAGCGCGATGATATCTTTAACGGGATTGATACAACCTAAAGTATTGGAAACATGAACGACAGATACCAGTTTTGTCTTCTCGTTTACTAACGATTGATAGTGTCCGAAGTCAAACTCTTCTTCTGGTGTCAGTTGAACGAATTTGAGCCGCGCGCCGGTTTTTTGAGCGACTAATTGCCACGGAATCAGATTGCTATGATGCTCCATTACCGAGAGAATCACTTCATCCCCCCGTTGGAGATTACTCAAGCCCCAACTATAGGCAACTAAGTTAATCGCTTCTGTCGCATTGCGCGTGTAAATAATCTCTTGCGAAGAAGCGGCATTGACAAATTTGGCAAGCTTTTCGCGCGCCCCTTCATAGGCATCGGTGGCTTCAGCACTGAGAGTATGCACGCCGCGATGGACATTTGAATTGTAATGGCTATAGTAGTGCTCTAGCGCGTGAATGACTACGTGCGGCTTTTGAGAAGTTGCGGCATTATCTAGATAAATTAAGGGTTTGCCATGCACCTCGCGGTGGAGGATGGGGAAATCAGCCCGAACTGTCTCCGCAAGAGTTTGCGGCTTGTGAATCCCCGATTTGGTTTGAATAAAAGTCATATCTTCAGCATTTCCGGTAAGATTTTGGATCAATCGTAGAATCGGGCTTTCTCTAGTCATTACTTGCCAGTTCCTAGTTAGCTTTTAAATGTTTTTACGGCTGTTGCTAGTCGTTCGCGGACTGAGGCGACGGGGATGCGATCGATTATTTCTACAGCAAAAGCGTTAATTAATAATATTTTAGCTGTTTCAATATCTAAACCTCGACTCTGGAGATAGAAAATCTCGTCGTCTTCTAATTGGCTGACTGTCGCGCCGTGGGAACATTTGACATTATCGGCGGTAATTTCGAGCTGGGGTTTGGTATCGATGCGCGCCTTGGCAGATAGCAGCAGGTTGCGATTTAGTTGCCCCGCATTCGTTTGTTGGGCAGCTTGCGGTACGAATACTTTACCGTTGAAGATGGCATGGGCGCGATCGTCTACGATACATTTATGCAGTTGATTGGTGATGCCGTGGGGTTTAGCAAGAGCGATGGTGCTATGGGTATCCGATTCCTGCTCGCCATTTACCATTGTCAAACCATTCAGGTAGGTTTCTGTCTGCGCGCCAGTTTGGAAGATTTCCCAGTTGTGGCGGGAGAGTTTGGCTCCCAGATCGATCGAGTTACCAGTATAAACACTATGCTCGGATTGCGAAACCACTGTTTTACTAATATGAATGGCAGCCAGAGCTTCGGTTTGAATGCGCGTAAGATTGATTTTCGCTGCTTCACCCAAACAGATTTCCGTCACGCTGTTGTTGAAATAGGCAAGGCTGGGATCTGATGTAGACAAATATTTTTGCACGATCGTCGCGCTACTTCTCTGTTCTAACACTACCAGCGCGCGCGGATAAGTCGAGATCGCCGTATTATCTATAGTAGTGATAAATAATAGCTCGATCGGTGATGCTACGGTTAGATCTGGAGCCAACCAGACTACGGCAGCATCATTCATGCCTGCGGTGTTAATCGCGGTAAAAACTTCTTCACCGCCTGGTTGTTTGCCTAGATAATTATTGACAGCCAATCCAGCAGCATTAGCTGCGGCGAGATTCCCGATAAATACGCCGACGGGTAAGTTAGCCAGACTAGAAAGTAATGGTGCGTAAATGCCATTGACAAAGACTAACCGCGCCTCACTAGCTTCGGGGATAACTAAGCCATCGAGATCGACTGCTGGCACTGCTACCGGCGGTGCGGTGAAGGTTTGACTCAGGAGTGGAGTTAAGTTCGTAAATCGCCATTCCTCATCATTAGTAGTGGGAATGGTTTGTTCTTGCAGATATCCGGCGGCTTGAGTGCGTAGTTCTTGCAGTTGCGGGTTGGGCGGCGGGGTAGTAAGTAGCTTGGAGAGATAAGTATCTCGGTTATTAATAGTTGGTGTCATAGAAGTACAAAAACAAATAAGAAAAGAGGATTGAGAATAGAGATATTTATAAAAGCAAGGATCTGTAGGGGTGGGTTTATGCAATAAATATCATTAGCAATAGAGATTTCAAACAAACCCACCCACCACACTAATAACACAACCCATACTAAATACGATCGGATTAACTAGTTCGTCTGGCGAGCACCCCAGCATAAACCTGCCCCTACAGGTCGGTGTTTGCTAGACGATTGCTGTTTCAGCTTCAGTTACCCAGTCATAGCCCTTGGCTTCTAGTTCGTGCGCGAGTTCCTTACCGCCGCTAGTGAGGATTTGTCCATTTGCCATCACATGTACAAAATCGGGAATAATGTAGTCGAGCAAACGTTGATAGTGAGTGATTACCAGCATCGAGTTATCCTTGTTCGACAACTGATTGACACCATTAGCAACAATTTTCAGCGCGTCGATATCCAAGCCAGAATCGGTTTCATCGAGAATCGCTAAGCTTGGTTCGAGAATGGCCATTTGTAAGATTTCGTTGCGCTTTTTCTCACCACCAGAGAAGCCTTCATTCACACTCCGGCTG
>NZ_JANPGM010000419.1:0-3684 GCF_031423935.1 Chamaesiphon sp. VAR_69_metabat_338 | reverse complement strand
CAAACGCCGAGCCATAGCGATCGCGCGGTAGAGCAGCTAGCGTAGTTGCATATTTTTGTGCTTCGTATTCGCTGGTGGCAAATTGCCACGGATCGGGATTTTCGCGATAGAGAGCTTCAAAAAAATCGGTATCGAGCGATTGTGAATTAGTTGATTTCATCAGATTTCCTCAAAATAAACTTCCCAGGGGCGGGTAAAATTAGTTAGTAACTCTGGGGTTAAATAAAAGCCGTCAGGATCGTCGTCGATTAATTCACCCAGTTGCGATTTGTAAGTCGCGATCGCTTGTTTTTTAGTGGCTAATACTCGCTCGATATCCAACCGCCAACCAGAGATGCGATCGAGATCTGGGAGTTTTTTTTGCTGTTGCACATCCCAGTCCCAAATCGGGTATTCAATGATTTGCGGCGAGATCCCCAAGCTCAAGATAGCAGCCTGAAATAATTGCCAAGTGGCACGATGATCGGGATGCGGATCGGCACGCCACGGTAGGAAGATCGTATCGGGTAAAGTTTGGCGTAAATATCTTTGACAGCGTAATTTTGCTGCCAAAAAAGTGGGGGCAGCGAGCGTCGGTACCGCGCCATCTTGAAGACCTAAAAAAGTAACTCGCGATCGATCTTCAATTCCCAAAATCTTTAATGCGGCGAGCGTCTCCAGTTCCCGGAGCGATCGTAGTGCGGGGGCGAGATATGTTTGGGAATTGGGATGCGATCCGGTACCATCGCTGACGATCGCCACTTTCACGTCATAACCTTTGGCACACATTAGCGCGATTGCGCCCCCACAACCGAGGGTTTCATCGTCGGGATGGGGCGCGACCACGACTGCCCGCTGGCGCGAAACCGCACTCAGATCTAGCAGGGGTAGCGTTTCGGGACGGGCTAATAAGATCTGGCTGCTGGCGTTCGCACTCTCGCCAGCCACTGGGGACAATGGCGACAACTTGGTGCTCCAGCGTCCCAGCGGGTAAGGGTCGTCGAGACTATCGTCCCTGCCGCTCTCCTCAGTCGGTCGATCGTTAAAATTTCGGGGTAGGTTCATGTGTCCACAGTGATTCGGTGGCAGCAGTTTGAAGCGCGTAGCGGCCTACAGTAGCCAGTGCGGCATCAAAAGCCGGTTGACGCAGATACAGAGTCAAGTCGCGAATAATCCGCTCGATCGGCTCTGGGGGTAGTAAGCCCCGCGTACCGACCGATCGCTCGACCAGTTGGATCGCGTCCATACAGATTTGCTCGATCGCGGTGCGCACCATATTCAGATATGCTACGAGCGTCGGTGCTCTAGGGCTAGGAGCTGCCGGATCGCCGGCAAAGATCGGGTGATACTGCTGGAGCATCTTGGCGGCACCCTGGAGCCAAAGCTGACCGCTTTCGATGCCGATCGCCATTTTGCCAAACCGCTCTTCTTGGTAAGGATCTTTGGTACGATCGATCGTCTGCAAAAATTGCCGAGCGGCGGTGAATAAGGCTTCGGCACCGCCGAGCTGGACGGCAGCAAACCGGACGACGCCCGCCGTCAACCACGGCTGGCGATAGTAATCTCCAGGCTGCCCGATCAGTTCGCTCTGGTCTAAGATTACGCCGGTAAAATCGACCTTATAACTAGCTGTTGCTTTCATGCCCGCCGGTTGCCACCAGTCGGGATCGATCGCGGTGGTGACTTCATCCATCGAGATGATACACAGTTGCCACTCGCCATTAGGCATGGTACCGCCGATGAAGGGTCGATCGACACAGCCGCAGCCCGTTGCAAAGGTTTTGGCACCTTCGAGGCGATATTTGCCCTGTCCGAGCGGGACGATCTTAACTCCATCTTGGGCTTCGGCATTCCACACGCCAAAAATTTTGTGGCGATCGCGTACATCGCGGGCGTACTTGGTAATTTGATCGGGGGTGCCAAAGGTCTGAAGTAGTTGCAATCCATTGACGTGGCCTTCGTAGATGCGCCCGACTGCTAAATTAGCCCGTCCGATCTGTTTTAAGATCTCTAGTAATGAGCCGATCGAGCTAGTCTCGTAGCCCAGTCCCAAGCCGCCGTATTTGGGTGCTAAAGGTGCTCTCAATAAACCCGCACTGGCGATCGATTCCAATTCGCGCTGTGGATAGACCCCATGTCGATCGATTGCTGCCGCATTTTGGGTGCAAAAACTGGCAATTTCAACTGTTTGTTGAAGCAGGTCATCTAAGTCGATTGGGGGTGGTTCGAGTTGGGAGGCGAGAGTGACTAGTTGGGCGGGCAAACGTATGGCAGTCAAAGCATTCTCCTCTACTTGCGTCCTAGCTTGGCGTGGGATTTACAAGATAATTTCTTTTAAATTATCTGAGGATTTTGGTTTTTTTTCCTCTACCGAACGGGAGATATGACTGAGGGATACTATTTTGAATTTTGGACTTTGCGGAGGCATTTAGGTAGGATTAGTAAAAGCATAGATCTTCGGGTACCCTCTCTAGCAAACACTCAGAATTAAATCGACGGCTCGTTTGACGCCGCCGGATTGGCGGACGATCGATTGCATTCTGTGGGCGTGGGTGCGGTAGTTGCTGTCGGTGAGAACGCGGTGGATCGCTTGTTTGAGTCGATCGACTGTTAATTGCTTGAGCGGTACCATTTCGCCTGCGCCGGTGCGGACGATCCGGGTGGCGATGCCTGGTTGCTCGTTGGTAATTGGGATGGCGACGAGGGGTACCCCTGCGCTGAGGCTGCCGATGGTGGTATTTAGCCCCGCGTGAGTGACGACCAAACTCGATCGAGCGATGAGGGCGGCATGGGGCGCATAAGCCACGACGATCGGATTTCCGGGCAATTGCAACTCGGTCGGATCGCGCTCTGGATCGCCGAGCGAAATGACTAGTTGGGCATCGAGATCGACGCAAGCAGCCGCGATCGTGTTGAAGATCTCCAACTGCTGATTCTGCAAAGTGCCCAAGGAGGCGTAGATTAACGGTTTATCGGTCAGTCGATCGAACGGAAAATCTAGTCCGGCAAAAGAGATCGGTTCGGCGGTCGCTGGGGCGAGAAATGGCCCCACATAATGCATCTGCGCTGATGCCTTGCGGGGAAAATCAAACTCTGGCGGCAACTGGGAAATCTGCAACAATTGGGAAAATCCCGCCTCGCGATCGGCTAGGGGCGGTAATTTCCACGCTCGGCGTTGGGTGAGGGTCTGTTGCCAGACAGTTTCGGTCAAATAATTGAGCAGCAGATTGCCCAATTGGTTGCGCGCTCGCGCCCACCAGGTATTTTGGTAAGTCCAGGTGGTAAAAAACGGCGGTACCATCGGTTCGCGATCGATCGGCAAGGCATTGCAAATCGTGACGAAGGGTAGGTTGAGAAACGCGGCAATGCTACTACCAGCACCAGTCACTTGGTCTACTAGCAAGAGGTCGATGCTGCTGGCCTCGATCGCCGCTGGTGCCTCGGCAAACAGCATCTTCACCTCCCGTCCCATCCATTCGAGGGTGTATTTCAAGCCGTCGAGGTTGCTTTTGCGCCCCAATTCTTTGTACATCCGATCGATTGCCCCTAGAGGAAATTCAGTGGCACCGAGCTGGGCGAATTCCAAACCAGCGACAGTTGCTACTCTAGCTTGAATATCGGGCACGCCAAACAGGGTGACGCGATGGCCGCGATCGAGCAATTCGCGGGCGATCGTACACATCGGATTGAGATGGCCGATCGCGC
>NZ_JANPGM010000418.1:0-1986 GCF_031423935.1 Chamaesiphon sp. VAR_69_metabat_338 | reverse complement strand
GGGAAGCGGAATTGGCGGAATCCCCCTAAATCCCCCTTTTCAAGGGGGACTAAGATCTGGCTCTTAGCCCCCTTTTTAAGGGGGTTTGGGGGATTCAGATCCCCAAACGCAGCCATTAAACCACGCATACATTTTCTGTGGGAAGCGACATTGGTGGAATCCCCCTAAATCCCCCTTAACAAGGGGGACTTCCGGATCTGAGCAAGCTTTTCAAGGGGGTTTGGGGGATTCAGATCTCCAAACGCAGCGATCGAACCACGCATACATCATCTAAGCCGTTTGCTGTAACTCGGCATATTGCCAATAGGTAATGCCAGATTCATCACGCTTAACCAGCAGCCCAAACCATTCTAATCGATCGAGATTTTCACCAATTGCCTCCAATTTCTTCTGAGTATTTTTGCCTGTAAATTGATTGGCAATTTGTACCACCGTCCATGCACCGCTGCTGCTGCGTAACAGGTCGCGGACGGCGGCGAGTTGGTCTTTGGGTTGGTTCGACCATTTTTGCTGTTCGACGGGGGTTGCTGCGGTTTCTGCTGGGTCGTCGATGCCTGCGAGGGTTGTCTGGGTAGCTTGCACTTGTTCGGGGGCTTGGTATTCGGGGCGGAGCCAGCGGATGTGTCCGTTACGTTCTTCGGCGGCGCGTTCGGCGTTGAGGGCGACGAGGCGTTCGAGGATGGTTTCGGTGATTTCGGGGTGATGTTTACCTGCTAAATCTTGCCAACCGTAGGCGGCAAATACGGCGGTGTCTAGGTCGTCGTGGATTTGTTTGAGGGTGGAGACAAGTGCTCTATTGTTGTAGGCTCGATCGATATCCGTAAATGGTTCGCCAGCGCGGAGTTTTTCTAGCAGGTTATACATTCCAGTGATGGTAATGTCGGGATGGGCGGCTTGAACTTGTTTGCGATGGCTGTCTAATCGATCGCCCAATTCTCGAATCTTTTGCTTTTGTTCTGGGGTAGGATCTGGAAATGGGAAGCAATCAAAACATCTACTGTGGTTATATGTTGAATCATTTCCCACGCCAAGCCAGCCTCCTACAGCATTAGCAAATATGACATGGATTTGACTAGAGATAACTCCAAGAAACATCGCATCATCCGAAGATAAAATCAAAACCTTAGTTTCAGGAAGAGTATCACTTGGAAGAAACTGAAAGACACGATGCCGAGCTGTTCTAGAAGTTGCAATAAATTTTCGGAGATTTGTAAAAGTTTCACGAAACTTTGGACGCGGTTTAGAGTGTAGCCACCAGTTCTTAGCATACTCAATTTGAGAGCTTTGATCTCGCTCAGGCTTTACCCTCTCCATAATCCACTGGTACGCATCTGGGTATTCATCACGCAGATGTTCCTGTGACAAAGCAAGAGTATCAATAACAAATTGTATTCTTTTAACCTGTGTTAAATCTCTTCCTGTGAGATACGAACGAATTAGCTCCTTCCTCGTTTTTTTTGAGAATAGATTCACCTCTTCGGGGGAGAGCACAAAACCTTGCCCAGATAACTGAACACCAGGACATGCTAAACCACGATTAGCTATTAGTCTGATTAAATCATTTAAATCTGTACCAACGGTCAAATCTGAATTAATTTTACCTATAGTGTATTTGAATTTAATCTCATGTTTAACATCATCAGTTTCTCTCTCGTCAGTCGCTTCCAATAGAATCCCTGGTTTTTCTTCACTACTTACCACTGTCATTGCAACTCTAACTTGAGCACCTTCAGTTGAATCAACCCAAGGATGATCTGGAATAGCAAAAGCTAGTGAAACTCTAGAATTGATATGAGACTCAACTAGACGTTTATTAAAGAGTTGAGTCAAACTATTTGTAGTAATTAGCCCAAAACGTTGAACTCCTCTAGGTAATGTTAAGAGGGCAGCTTTATTCCACCAATACATTACAAGATCGGCAGATTCTGGAACTTTTTCCCATGCGTCTCTGAGAGCATTTACATAACCATCCCCTAATGCTAATCG
>NZ_JANPGM010000417.1:0-7933 GCF_031423935.1 Chamaesiphon sp. VAR_69_metabat_338 | reverse complement strand
CGCCAACGCCAACGCCTACAGCGTGCGTTTGGGTCAGCGGCTCGCTCCGGTCGGGTTTCAAAGGCGATGGAAGCGAGACAAGACAAGACAGCGGGGAGCGGAGAGAGAAGATATAGCCGATGGGAAAAAGATATTATCTCGGCTTTAAGAGTTATTTATATGCTTTGACTTTTTTATTAGTTTCTTTCTGCAACTGAGCGGCAATTTTGAACATTTCTACGCCATCATGGAGATAACTTTCATCGTAATTCATGATATAGAAATTCAGTTCCTTAACGCCATCGGCTACTTGGTTGATGGTGTAATATAAATTAGCCGCAACCTCCGCCAGTAAAGAGGGATTAGGCATCGAGTGAAAGATCTTGTCTATTTTTTGTAGATGTTGCTGACACTCAGTCACATATGCCTCGAATTTGCCCATCAATTCATCATCGAAGGGATCGGCAGAGAGTTCAAAAATCTGGTTTTTGAGCGGTTTGATAATCCAGCCGATCGTCCGATTGATTGGCTGATAAACTTGATTGAGCCACAAGATGAGGTCTTCATCCAATTCGCGCCCGACTGTAGGCGGACGACGGGGGATATACGCGCCAGCCTGTTGTTGGCGGGGAATAGTCGCGGCAGGCGTACACAAATAATCGTATTCTCGTCGCTTGCGATCGTCACCTAAGATTTCATAGGCAGCATTGAGTTGGACGATCCGATCGGCATTCGCGCTACCGCCATTGACATCGGGATGAAATTCTTTAGCTAGCCGCCGATAAGACTGTTTGATCTCGTCGGCGGTCGCATGGGTGGAGACTTGAAGAACTTGGTAGTGCGTTTCTGACATCGATACTGGATAGGTCTTAGGCTTTAGGTTTTAGGTTTTAGGCTTTAGATATTAGATCTTAGAGGGTGTTTGAAAAGTTTTATTTGTTACGATCTCCGGCTATCAATCCCCCTAAATCCCCCTTAACAAGGGGGACTAAGATCCGGATCTTAGCCCCCCCTTTTTAAGGGGGGCTGGGGGGATTCTCTAAGATCTAAGTAGCAAACTATACTTTCCAAACATTCTCTAAACTGGAGTAGGTTCGGGATCTTGAAATAGTGGCGTGCTGAGATAGCGTTCGCCGAAGCTTGGCTGAATCATGACGATTAGTTTACCCTGATTTTCGGGACGCTTACCGACTTCGATCGCGGCATACAACGCTGCACCGGAAGAGATACCCGATAATAATCCTTCTTCGCGAGCCAGACGACGACCGTAATCGATCGCTTGACGATCGGTTACAACGATAACTTCATCAATGATTTCGATTTTGAGCACTTGAGGGACGAATCCCGCGCCGATCCCTTGAATCTTATGAGGGCCGGGTCTGCCGCCAGAGAGGACGGGGCTATTGGTGGGTTCGACTGCGATGACTTTGAATTCTGGCTTACGGGGTTTAATCGTCTCCGCGATGCCGGTAATTGTGCCACCCGTACCCACGCCAGCAACGAGAATATCGACCCGACCGTCTGTATCCCGCCAAATTTCTTCTGCTGTAGTCGATCGATGAACTTGGGGATTGGCAGGGTTGCGAAACTGCTGCAACATGTAGGCATGGGGTGTCTTATCGACAATTTCCTGGGCGCGCCGGATACAGCCGCTCATCCCTTCTACGCCAGGAGTGAGTTCCAATTGGGCACCGTAGGCTTTTAAGAGTGCTCGCCGTTCGAGACTCATAGTTTCGGGCATGGCAATAATCAACTTATACCCCTTAGCGGCGGCGACCATTGCTAACGCAATGCCAGTATTCCCCGAAGTCGGTTCGACTAAAACTGTTTTGTGAGGCGTAATCAAACCTTCTTTTTCGGCAGCCTCAATCATATTGACCCCAATCCGATCCTTGACTGAGGAGGCTGGATTCATACCTTCGAGTTTGACCACGATTTCGGCGACGCAGCCTTCAGCTTGCGGGATGCGATTGAGTCTCACCAAGGGCGTACGACCGACTAATTCTGTAATATCGTTAGCGATTTTCATAAAACGATGAGGGAGTAGGGATTGAGCGATAAAATCGATTGTTACTAAAACTGGCTGGTGCGAAATCGATCGATTTTCAGTAGGTGAGAATGATAAAGAAGTTTAATATTTGGGGAATAATAGAGATCGAGACAGCTTGAGACGAAGATCGACTGGCAAATTAGCCGATCTGCCAGCTTGTGCCGATCCGTTCGACTTCAGAACTGGGCTTTTGAATCCGAGCTACAATTATTACCAATCATCAACATTACACGCATGTCTGTAATCTATTTTATCTTTCCCCACTGTAAAACCACATGGCCGCGATCGATCTAAATTTGAGTTGGTGTCAACAGGCGCAACAGCCGCCAGAGCGAAAGAATGAAATTTTAATCGGGAGTCGGGGATGCTGGATGCGATCGTACACAATCTAGAACAGAGCAATCATATTGCCAGGATTAAAAAGCTGGTATTTTGTGCTTGTACCAATAATTGGAGTAATGAAGCTCAACAACTGAGTACGGTTAAATTCAAAAGTTACATCCAACAGTTGCGAGATCGCCATGCTTCAGTGGTCGAGCTAAAGTATTTGCTCTATCGAATTGTGATTAGACTCAATCACAGTACCAATTATTATACCGTTGCCAATTTCCTCTGCCAGGAAATGGAGCCACTATATTCATATCCATCGACAGCCACCAACGGCGAACGTGCTGCCAACGATGCTAGTGTCAATCCCACGGGGGTCGGTCGGGGCACCCAATCGGCCAAACAGTGGGGTACAGAGGTAATTTTTGCCGTCGAGGAAACTCAATCAGGTTCGTTGCTGCAAATAGAACTGAGTGTCTTGGCCGCCAATCGTCAGTTATTGACCCAAACAGTGGTGACGTTCCCCAATATGGCGCAGATGATGGCGCAGTATCAGGAATGGCAATCTCGCTACCGCCGCCTCGACCCCCAGAATCATCGCTTGATGAGCAGTAAAGCTGTCAGTCTAGTCCCAGAGCGGATTAATGACTGTTTGGATGCTGGTGCAATGCTGCAAGCCAATTTGCACCAATGGTACGATTGCTCTGGCTATCAAACCATCCGCGAACGCCTAGCGACCACCCTCGATCCCGAGATCGAAGTCGAAGCGATCGTCCGCAGCCGTTCCAAAAACCTGCTCAAACTGCCGTGGAATGCGATTTGGCAACCTTTACTCGATCGCTATCCCCAAGCTGAAGTCAGCGTCGCGTTAATTCCGACTATTTCGACCAATGCATCAATCGAGGAAGAATTACAGGTTTCGGTGCTATCGGTCTTGACCAGTGCCCAAGGAATTAAAGTCGATCGTAGTAAAGAGTACCTCAACGCGCTGCCCTATACCGATGCAGAGTTTATCGTCGCCCCCAGTCATAGCGATTTTGTCAATGCCTTGACACTAAAGTCCTGGAGCGTGATGTTCTTTAGTAGTTATATTTCGGGCTACTTACCCAACAATCGCATTTATATCAATCACCACGACACGATCGGGATTACCGAGTTTAAATATCGGCTGCGGAGTGCCGTCCAACGGGGATTGAAACTGCTGATCCTCAATTGTGGCGAAGGTTTGGAGCTAGCTAACGAACTGGCAGATCTGCAAATTCCCAATTTGATTGTGATGCGGGAAGCCGTTCAAGATCAAGTCGCTCAAGAGTTTGTCAAACTATTCCTCAAAGCTTTTTCTGGCGGTAAATCGCTCCAGCTCTCTGTCAGAGACGCTCGCGAACGCCTGCAAGCGATCGAAAAAGTCGTGCCGGCGGCTAGTTGTTTACCACTACTTTGTCAGCAAATTGCGACTCCTGCTTCCAACTGGAACCGATTGGCGCATACGATTCTCAAACCCAAAGAATTACTCGGTGCTTCGCAAAATTGGACTGATACGGAAGCCACGGGCATGGTCGCACAAGCAGACCTAGAAATCGGCTTGCTCGAACCCATGTCTGCCGAACCGATTGCTTTCGATCGATTGGCACTAGTCCATCAACTGACAGGTTACTTCAGCGAAGTCTATGCGCTAGCAGTGAGTAATGACGGTCAGTGGTTGGTGAGCGGTCATGGCGATATTACCCATATCGATGATGCCGTCAAGGTTTGGCGGATCTCGGATGGGAAATTAATTCATAATTTACTCGGCCATAGCCATTGGGTTTATAGTCTGGCTCTGAGTGCCGACGCGGAAACGATCGTCAGTGGGAGTTTGGATGGAACGATTCAACGGTGGCAGCTCACCACGGGCACTAAGCTACCTCAACTACTAGACAATAAATCTGCTGTCAATGCCATTTCCTTGACCAGCGACGGCCAAAGATTGGTATCGGGTGGCAACGATGCCCTCCTCAAGATTTGGCAGCCTCAGAACGGCTTGTTAATCCATCAATGTCAGGGTCATCTTCAAAATGTGGCTTGTGTGGCTACTCATCAACAATCTCAATTAATTGCTAGCGGTAGCAGCGATTATACCGTGAGACTCTGGCATCTCCAGGAAGGACGACTGTTAAGAACCTTACTCGGGCATGGCGGTCGGATTAGCGGGATTGCAATTACCCCCGATGGGACGAAAGTCGTCAGTGCCAGCCACGACTGTACGCTCAAAATTTGGGACGTTGCAACGGGTAACTTGCTCAATACCCTCGTCGGACATTCTAAACCGATCGGTTGTGTGGCGATTTCTCCCGACGGCCAAACGATCGTCAGCGGTGGCGACGATCGCACGGTGCAAATCTGGAATCTGAGCGATGGTAAACTACTCCATACGCTGCTGGCACACGATCGCGCTATCCTCTCGGTAGCCATTGGGACTGACAATCGGACGATCGTCACTGGTAGCTACGGTGAAATCCAAGTCTGGCGAGTTCCTACTACCTAAAGTGGCGATCGGCTAGGATAGCTAGTAGCGGTCTATGATTCTAGCGTATGCGTTTACCCCGTTCATGGTCGATCGCGATTGGTGCAGTGGCGATCGCGAGTTTGACATTGTGGTCGATTAATTCTCTCTATAGCCTCTACGTCCAAGTCAGTTGGACGACACCCTGGCTGGCGACGCCGATTCTGATTGGGATTTTAATTTTAATTGTCATCGCGATCGCTGTCAGCGTCTATTATCTAGGCATCGTTCGAGGCTGGTGGGGTAAATCTACAACGGCGACCCCTCGGGTGTTGCCCAAAGTGCCAGTCGAAAAAACTGCCGCCGCCACTGCCAATCTCCAAGCGATCGATCTCCAGCTCGCCCAAATTCAAGATGAAGTCAGCCGTCAAGCTCTACTCGCCAAATCGCGCGAAATTGCTGAAAACTTAGCGCGGGGACAAATTCGCGTCGTCGTCTTCGGCACCGGTTCGGCTGGCAAAACTTCCTTAATTAACGCCATCATCGGGCGAATTGTCGGCGAAGTCGGCGCGCCGATGGGGACGACAACACGGGGCGAGACGTATACACTCGAACTCAAAGGCTTAGATCGCCAGATTTTACTCACCGATACGCCCGGGATTCTCGAAGCCGGAATTGAGGGTACGCAGCGCGAAGCGATCGCTAGAGAACTAGCCACCGCCGCAGATTTATTATTATTTGTCGTCGATAACGACCTGCGAGCGTCAGAATATACCCCCCTGATGGGATTGGCCGAAATCGGCAAACGATCGCTCCTAGTCTTTAATAAAACCGATCTCTATCCGCCACTCGATCGCGAACGCATCGTCGCCCAGCTTCAAAAGCGTGTCCAGAGTGAGATCGAAGCCCAAGATGTTATCGCGATCGCGGCTAACCCGCAACCCGTCCGACTAGAATCGGGCGAAATGTTTGCACCCGACCCCGATATTTTTCCTCTAATCCGCCGTCTGGCTGCCGTCCTCAGAGCCGAAGGCGAAGAATTGGTAGCAGATAACATTTTGCTCCAATCCCAGCGGTTAGGAGCCGAAGCACGGGAACTCATCGACGCTCAACGCCAACGCCAAGCCGAGAAAGTAGTCAATCGCTATCAATGGATCGGTGCCGGAGTCGTCACCGTCACCCCCTTACCCGTCGTCGATTTCCTGGCTACCGCCGCAATTAATACCCAGATGATTATCGAGATCGGCAAGGTTTATGATTGCAACTTAAACAAAGACACGGCGCAAGAATTGGCTCTATCTTTGGGTAAAACTCTGACTAGTTTGGGTATTGTTAAAGGTGCCATTCAGCTAGTATCTACAGCTCTGACCGTTAATGTCACAACCTACGCGCTAGGTAAAGGCATTCAAGGGATCGTTGCTGCATATCTCACCCGCATTGCTGGGCGCAGTTTCATCACTTACTTTCAGCAGGATCGATCGTGGGGCGATGGTGGTATGGCTGAAGCCGTCCAGCAACAATTTCAATAAAATCGCAAAGATGAATTTCTCAAAGCGTTTATCAGTCAGGCGGTGGAGAAGATATCGTCAGGGAGCGGGGAGCGGGGAGCGGGGAGCGGGGAATAGGGAGAGCAACAAAAAAGGAGAGAATCATGATTCTCTCCTTTTTTATTTTGACCTTGGCTACCGTTGTCGTTACCATGGTCTTTGAGTTTTTGCCGTAACATTTGAGTGCGTTTCTTGAGTTGGCGTTGTCGTGCCGAACCACCTTTACCTTTGTCGTTTCTCCCTTCTTTGCGAGGAGATTCCCACCGCTTGAGTCTCTGTGCCATATCTATTTTCGACTTGTCTTTCTATTGTAGCAAGTGTGTTAGTCGATCGCAAGATGTGGAACCAGACACTCGATGCTTCTAGCTGAGAGGCTATGCCAATGATTTACTGAATCATCCAAGTCGAACGAGCTTACTAGACTTGGATGATTCAGAAACAAGGGCTTTTTCCGAAAAAGTCGGGTTTCTTGGCGCAGTTAGCTCTGGCAATCGCAATTACTCTATCAACCAATCAAATAACTCGCCAACTGTTAGCTGTAACCCTTCGGCAAAATCAGGCATCAGCAATACTCGATCTCGATCGTCAAAGATTTCCATCTCTTGTTTTGGCTGATAAACAAACACCGTTTGCTCATCTGGATCGATCAGCCAACCCATCTGTGCTCCATATTTGAGACAGTGCATAATATTCTTCACCACCTTAGTTTGACCTTGCTCTGGAGATAAGATTTCAATCGTCCAATTAGGGGCAATCGCAAATATATTAGCAACACTACCATCGGGATTGCGAGGGATCCGATCCCAACGAATCACTGATATATCGGGAACAGTAGATCGATCTCCAAATGTACACCGTAATTCAGGAAAAGCTCTAGCTACTTTTCGATCGCGTAACGGTCGATCGATCGTAAAAGTTAGTTCCCGTTGGATAATGCTGTGCTTTCCTTGCGGCATGGGTTTTTGATAGATCGCACCATCGATAAACTCGTTGGCAGGCTTGGTTTCTGGTACTACCAAAAACTCCTCTAGGGTAATCCGTTGGAGTAGCGATGGAGCCATGGTTTTAGCCATTACATAAGTAGATTACTCTTATTTTAGATCTCAACTTACCCACCAACAACTAAACTGTGAGAGTTGGGGTCGATTCTTCTACCGAAGAGGCTACGCCAACGACTAAAATTATGCTATGGTTGCAGTCTCAAATTACCAGTTTTTAGACAGTTGGACTCAGATCGCGATCGATCGCAACTCACGTTCTCTAGGACAAGACAATGAACGAATTCCCACTAATTTGGATTGTGATGGGCGTATCTGGGTCGGGTAAATCCGTTGTCGGTCGGCTACTGGCGCAAAAACTAGAGTGTGACTTTCTCGAAGGCGATCGCCGACATCCCATGTCAAATATTCAGAAGATGCGATCGCATCAACCATTGACAGATGTAGATCGCCGTCCGTGGCTGCTAGAGATCGAGCGAGATATTCAACGGGCGATCGATCGACACCGCGAAACGGTCATCACTTGCTCGGCACTCAAAGCTGACTACCG
>NZ_JANPGM010000416.1:0-3522 GCF_031423935.1 Chamaesiphon sp. VAR_69_metabat_338 | reverse complement strand
TGCCATAATTACCATACAACCACCGCTCGACCTGACTTTCTTCCTGATATTTCTTAGTTTGCACGTAGCGATAGACCCCACTAGCAGCCCCGTCAGCAAACTTTACTGCCAAAATAGCTCCATCCCCATCAAACCAATGCCCGACGCGCTTGCCGCCCCGTTCGAGCCGTCCGGGGCCATTTCGGTAAAGGGTACCGCGCAAGCCAGCCGGAATCGCACCGGCGAGGATTGATAGCTGCGTCTGGGGAAATTCGGCTGCGGGTGTAGCTAAAGCTTGACCCCACAGCGGTTGGGTATTGAGTTTTGGTATGGTAGCTGTCATGTATGAGTGGTACTGAAGTAGGTTTCGATCGAATGACAAGTTGCTGCTAATTTAGATTCTACAGTGCTTATCTTGTAGGTGCAAAACGACACAATTTTGGAGGATCTTTTCAGACAAGTAATCGTTTTAGTTGGAGATATCCCGAACAAACCTACCCGCGTCTTAAGGAAATTAATTACTTGAGATATCTCTCGATCGGATCTCAATCCAGCGACGTCAATTTTTAGCGGAAATCATGCTAAAAAAACTCCATTGAAAAACCCGGCATTTCTATCCTAATTGCCGGGTTCAAAGTTATAACGCTATTCCTGACTGATGATTTCCAGTTATCGCAAACTTAAGCTAATGCTGTGATGTTTTACCGCTAAACTACCTTTGCAAGTCAATAAGCAAAGGACGGGATTTGAACCCGCGTCTCACAAGCGGGGTTTTGCGAAGATCGATTCAGGGAGCGAGGTTTGATAATGAAGTTAGAGTAATAACTTAAATTTAACCTTGAGTTTGATGGCAAAGAGTTGGCTTTACCTCGCAGCTAGATTAGTGTATCTAGCCACTTGTTTGCCTACTCCCAGGTAGATAGTCTGGGAGGCAGGACTCGAACCTGCAAACACTCTCGGCACTGAGCTTGAACTTGTACTCGATCGCTAGTATAGCTCAATCTGCAAATAGATAACCAAAAATAGCCGTGGCAACTTGGCGTTGTTGAACTTGATGATTATTAGCTTCTTCTCTAGCTTGAATGGTCGCTTTTTGGAGTTTATCGACGCGGCGTAATAATGAATTTACCCGATCTTGTGGCAAGGCACCAGAAAACTCGACCAAGCTCCAAATGCCTTCGATAATATCTTTGGAAACTTCTTTGATTTGAGCGGGATGGTGTTCCGTCGCTTCGTAGGCGACTACGAAATCTGTGATTTTTTTAGTTTTAACTGTTTCCTTTGGTAGGGTCACATAACAGCCGCGATTAGGGTCGTGTTGCCAGTCTTTATCGATCGATAATACTGGTAGCGAGTTGATAAATGTCTTGATATCCTGGAGTTGTTTTTCCAGAAACAAGAGATAAGATACTGGAGCATCGGTAATAATTGTTTGACCGTCAATAACGATCGAAGCTTTGGCTTCGGTATTCGCATAATCTTGAGTCGCCGCTAGATCGAATAATTCGGTCGAAGCTTGAGTAAATCTGTCGATTAAATCGCTAGCTTTGAGGGTAAGTTTCTGGGACTCGGGTGGATAGATAAATCCATCTTCTTCTCGCGATTGATACGTCCGACTCAATCCTTGAAATAGCGCGCTCTTTTGGGCGAGTTGATAAACTTCAGTTTTACCTTTACCAGAATTAGTTTTAACTGATTGTAAGATGGCAATTAATTGATTGAGCTTCATGGAATTTGGACAGGATAGCAATCCTATTTTAATGGCAAAGTCTCGATCGGGAGGCTCGATCGATAAATCTGTAATATAAAAAAGGTTGTCAATTTAGTCATGACATAGATCTGAGAGGGTGTTTGAAAAGTTAGACAGAGGTAAAAAATTATGCGAGACGACGAATCATGATACGAATCATCGCAATATAAATCCACATCTCGGAAGTGTCTGGCAAACCTTCTCGATCTCGACTCAATCGACGACACCAAGATAGCCAGCCAAAGGTGCGTTCCACGACCCAACGTTTCGGTAGTAGTACAAATCCTTCGATAGAGGTACGATTCGACCGTTTCAATAACACGATTGGACTGCCAGCATCACCAACTTGCCAATAACGAGTATTGACATCATCAACTTTGATATATCGATCGAGTAACGGCTCAATTTTATCCATTTAGGCTTGCTAGTTAGCCGCCAACAGATTATAGTTACTCAGACATGTATTCGTATAGAAAAATTGTAGCACCGTAAGCATTTAATTTAGAGTACTTAAGTATGTATCCACCAGAACCACATCAATTTCCAGAGGCCATCCCACCACAAGTAATGTTGATGCAGATGGCTACTTCCAACTGGGTTTCTCAATCCATTTACGTCACCGCAAAGTTAGGTATTGCGGATTTATTGGCAGATGGTGCAAAAAACTATACAGAACTAGCGGCTGCGACTAAAACTAATGCGCCCGCGTTGTTTCGCTTGCTCCGCGCCGTGGCTAGTTTGGGCATATTAACCGAATGGGAGCCTGGATATTTTGACCTTACACCAATGGGGGCTTATCTTCGCACTGACATTCCCGACTCGATGAATGCGATATCGATTATGAATGGGGAAGAACAATATCGAGCTTGGGGAGATTTACGCTACAGTATCGAAACCGGAAAAAGTGCTTTCGATCGTGTCTATGGGATGCCAATTTTTGACTATCTGCGACAAAATCCTGCTGCTGGTGAGGTTTTCGATCGAGCAATGACTACTCATTCTACGATTGAAATACCTGCGCTCGTTACAGGTTATGATTTTGCGGGGATCGATACATTGGTTGATGTGGCTGGTGGGTTAGGCAGTACACTGAGTGCCATCTTGGAAGCTAATCCTCAGTTACAAGCAATTCTATTCGATGTGGAGGAGGTAATTGCTACAGCAACGCCACTGATTGCACGATCGAATGTTGCCGAGCGGTGTCGGCTCGTATCTGGAGATTTCTTTAAATCGGTACCAACTGGTGGTGATGTATACATGCTCAAGCATATCATTCACGATTGGGATGACGATCGATCGATCTCGATCCTCCAAAACTGTCATGCAGCAATGTCAGCAGGTAGCAAGTTGTTACTAATCGAGCAGGTAATTCCCCCTGGTAACGATCCCTTTGTTGGTAAGTTAATCGATCTAAATATGTTAGTCTGTCAGGCTGGTTGCGAACGAACAGAAGATGAGTATCGCAGTTTATTACAGCGTTCTGGTTTTGAATTGACTCAAACGATCTTCACACACGCTCCGACCAGTATCATTGAAGCTATTCGGCTTTAGAGGATGTCTGAGAACTCCACAGATAGTGTAGAGACAGAAAAGTCCTGGTACTATATTCAGGGTGCTGTGACTAAGTATCTACAGCTTATACCCTGAAAGCTTTTCTACCCTCTACCCCCCTTTTCAAACACCCTCTGAGGGTACCCACAAGGGCAGTGGTGTCAACTTAAACATTATGACTCACCCCAAATCAGAGTAGAAAGAGCATCTCGCTCTCGATGTCTGGTGCGTTCAGACTTGAG
>NZ_JANPGM010000415.1:0-1913 GCF_031423935.1 Chamaesiphon sp. VAR_69_metabat_338 | reverse complement strand
TGAAGCCTGTCCCTCATAAATCTATCGATCGGCAATCGATCGCCGATCGTTGTCAATCCTGGGTAAATGCTAAGATTAGTACTTGTAGATACTAAATTTAATTAGCACCAAATCATCATGAAGTTAAGTTTGCGGCAGATGGTGATGGGCTGGGTATTGCCAGCATTGATGATAGTGATGTCATTTGCCATGTCGAGCATTTATCAACCAGCGGCACTAGCCGATGACTTTACCAAGGCAGTCTTACCCAACGATGCCGATTTTACTGGCAAAGATTTAACTAGTTACGAATTTACGCAAGCAACTGTACGCAATGGCAAGTTTATTAATGCCAACTTGACTGGCGTGAGTTTAATTGGTGGTAATTTTCAATCGGCAGATATGACTGGTGCGAATCTTACAAATTCGTTGTTAGATACAGCACGACTCACCAATGTCAATCTCACTAATGCAATTTTAGTTGGTGCTTCTACTTCGGTAACTAATTTCGATGGCGCAATTATCGATGGTGCCGATTTCACCGATGTGCTGCTCCGCAAAGATATTCAGATGAAGCTATGTAAGGTAGCCAAAGGAACTAATCCAACGACGGGAAGATCGACTAGAGATTCGCTGGAATGTCCTTAGTTTAGGCTTTAGGTTTTAGACTTTAGGCTTTAGGCTTTAGGCACAAAGCAAGATTTGCAGCATAGTCGCTATTACATAAAAGATATCAGATCGTTAATAGTCACGTTTCGCTGTTTCTCTAGTTCTTGGAGCCGCTGTTGGGTAGTAATAAACGATTGATAGTATTCAACCTTCTTAGCTAAATCTTCAGCGTCTTTGCTTTGTAATTTGTTGAGATAAAATTTGCGTTTTTGTTCGCAGGAAAATTTCTCCAAACAGGCGATCGCGGCTCTGAGTACCAATGGCGATCGCTGAATTTCTTCGGCGGTATGTTCGTCGAGATTGAATAAATGCTCGACTCGTGCAGCTTGTACGCGATCTTCGACGATCGAATCTTGCAACTTGGAAATCAATCGATCGTCTAAATAATCGATTTCTTCTGGTTGGGAATCTTGATATCCTAAGGAAGATCGATAGACGATCTGCTCCCACAAAAAGCGATGATGAGCCAATGTAAAAGTCAACTCTGCTGAATCTAGCGCGTCGATAATTGTCAAGCGATGGACGGGATAATGGAGGTAAATCCGCAGTAATAAACTCTCCGCTCGTTCGATCAGTCTTTGATTGGGATGAATGCTAACTGGTGCGATTTCTAATTGCCGTTCGCTCCGCTCCTCTGCATCTTCGATTTCCTCAGTCGGTTCTGAATAATCGGTAATCTCTGGCTCGGCATATTTAACTCGTTCCGATCGATTTACAGGTGCATTAGTGCCGCCAAATTTCGGTTCTGGCAGTGGTTTAAGTCCCTTAATTGCCGTTTGTAAATTCTCAATTACTAACGGCACCATTCGAGAATCATCAGCACTCAATAAACCCGCCGATTTCTTCAGATAATGAGTGCGAGTAGTGGCGTCGGTAATATTTTGCAGTAACTTAATAATTTTCTGAGTTGCCGCTTGATATTGTTCGGCTTGGGTAAGATCTTGATTCTCGATCGCTTTATCGATCTGCCAATCCAACCACAGCGGCGCACGATCGAGTAAATCTAAATAATCCTGCTGACTGTGGATTTTTAAAAACTCATCGGCATCTTTTCCCGTCGGTAAATTGAGGATGCGTAACTGTAATTGCCCCTGATAAGCCAAATCGGTAACTTCCCCAATCGCGCGCTCGGCAGCAATATTCCCGGCTTTATCCGCATCGAAATTGAGAATAATTTGCTTAGATTCGGTAAACTTAACTAACTGCTTAACCTGAGCCAAACTCAACGCCGTACCGAGCGCAGCCACCGCGCTGTCGATCCCCGC
>NZ_JANPGM010000414.1:0-3098 GCF_031423935.1 Chamaesiphon sp. VAR_69_metabat_338 | reverse complement strand
ACGCCCCTAATGTTTTGGACGGGGTTGGGCATTTTGATAGTACGGGTTTTGCCCGCTACTTTTCCCTATTGGTTGGGGCGCGGACTCTACTGGGTGGGAGTGCCGATCGAGATCTTTTCCCTCGCTCGTCAGACTACCTTTGACGAACGCGCCCAATTAGCTCCGGTAATTACGGTCTGTTCGCTGCTATTAGGCTTAGCACTGGGTTGGCTGAGTTTGCAGATCTGGCAACGCATCAACCCGCAATTAGCACCATCAGCTCCCCCACTCCAAGGGAGCTTGCTGTTGTGTTCGATGTTGGGGAACACTGGTTTTGTCGGTTTGGCGATCGTCCCTTATTTTGTATCGGAGACAGATCTGAGTTGGGCGGTCATCTACAGCGTTACCCAAAATGTCTTTGGTACTTATGGTTTGGGCGTGTTAGTTGCTAGTTATTACGGTCGTCAAGGTAGCAGCACCAATCGGTGGTGGACGCAGTTAAAGGATTTATGTTCTGTACCCTCGTTATGGGGCTTTGCACTGGGTTGGCTGACGCGGAGCATCGATTTCCCAGACTCGATCGAATCGAGCCTGCACGCCTCAATTTGGGTGGTGATTCCCGGAGCCTTTATTTTGATGGGCATTCGGCTCAGTCAGATTCAAGGTTGGCAAAGTCTCAAGCTCGCATTGTTACCAGCGATCCTCAAAACGGTGGTGATGCCCACAATCCTCGGGATCGGGATTACCCTGCTGGGGATGAGTGGCGAGCCGCGTTTGGCGTTGGTGTTGATGTCGGGGATGCCTTGTGCCTTTGCCGGACTAATTCTTGCTGAAGAGTATCAGCTCAATGGCAATCTCGTTGCTAGTAGCATTATCGTCAGTACTGCCCTGTTTCTGGTGATGATTCCCGTCTGGTTATACGTTTATTAGGGCGATCGACAAATTGTGACGATCGAGCTATGCCGGATCTACATGGGAACGCTATGATGCTAACAAGATCTGCTAAAGATCGCCACGAGATTCGCTCTCGAAATCAATTTGTAATATAATTGGGACGATCGACACGATCGAAGCACTCAACCTGTTGTTGAGAGCCTCCATAAAGTTCCTAAAATAGATCGCCCTCCGCAGTCAAGGATCGTTTTCAACTCGCCGACTCGGTATATTTGGCGATTCGCCAACGATCGCGATCTTGATAGAGTAGTTATTGGTTTGCTGTTAAATTTCCAGCTATTGCCCGATCGACTCGCTACTTTCTAACATTATGACTTCAACAAAAACTAGTACTTTGACTTCTACACCGCCGATGACTGCAAGTTCTGTTGCAGCTACCGAATTACGTCCGTGGGGTTCGTTTACGATCTTAGAAGAAGGGCCGGGACACAAAATTAAGCGGATTGAGGTTAAACCCGGACATCGACTCAGCTTGCAAATGCACTATCATCGGAGCGAGCACTGGATCGTCGTGTGTGGAACGGCAATGGTAACTTGCGATGATAAAAAAGAGATTTTGCACAGCAATCAATCTACTTACGTCCCAGCTTGCACCAAGCATCGCTTGGAAAATCCAGGGGTGATTCCCTTGGTAATTATTGAAGTGCAAAATGGGGAGTATTTGGGCGAAGATGATATCGTCCGGTACGAAGATGACTATGCCAGAAATAATGCCTGAGATTTTAGTTATTAGCGATCGCCATCCCACTTGCGTTCGGCAGTGGGAGTGGTGCAATTTATGGGAGAGGAGCGATCGCGATGGAAATTAGTAAAGCAGCAATCGCCGAAATTCACCGCATGCAAGCAGTCCGCGAGCGACTCGATAGCAAGTTTCGGATTGGGTTTGCGAGTGGTGGCTGCGAGCATTTTTACTATACGATCGATCTGACCGACACGATCTCAGAAACCGATCGAGTCTATGAAATGAGCGGGATTGCAGTAGTAGTCGATCGGCAGCAAGTCGCACATTTAGAACGCCTGAAGTTAGATTACTCCGAAGATCTCATGGGTGGCGGTTTCCGATTTGAAAACCCGATCGCGACAAATGTTTGCGGCTGTGGTAATTCATTTGCGATCGCCAATGTCGAGTCAGAGCGGTGGCAATTACCGACTTAAATTAGTGAATAGTGGCAAGTGGGTAGTGAATAGTTGGGAGATTAAGAAATAAGTAAATCCATCTACTTTTTTCTTTGCGTATTTACAATCCACTATTCACTATTCACTACTACCCCCAAGCAACATAAGGCAATTTACTAGCTGTCACCTTAGTCTCGCTGAGATTGGCAACTAGTTGGCCGCAGGCGTCCCAGGTGCCGTTGGTGAGTTGCTGGCGTGCGCCTTCACCGATCGAGATAGGGGCGGTAAAGTCGCCACATTGTACCTGTAAGGCATTAAGATCGACGGTGACAGGGGTTTTGGGGTTGGACTTGACAATCTCTTGCAGACGGGTGGTAGTGGCAGCCTCAGCAGTGAGACAGGGAATGCCCATTGCAACGCAGTTACCGAAGAAGATTTCCGAGAAGCTTTCACCGATAATTAATTTGATGCCCCATTTGGCAAGGGCTTGGGGTGCGTGTTCGCGACTGGAACCGCAGCCGAAGTTGCTATTGACGACGAGGATATTTGCGTCCTGGAATTGGGGTAAGTCGAAGGGGTGTGCGCCTTTGAGTTGGCTGCGATCGTCTTCAAAGACATTAGCACCTAAGCCATCGAAAGTGACACAGCGCAGGAATCTAGCGGGGATAATTCGATCGGTGTCGATATCGTTGCCTGTCAAGGGGATAGCGGTACTGGAGATGGTGGAGATTTGGCTATTCATGATTTAGGGGATAGGGGATAGGGGATAGGGGATAGGGGCGAAATCCCCTCCAAGGAGGGGTGCCCGTAGGGCGGGGTGGGTGAATCTCCGCAACACATCAAATAAATCAGCCATGCGATCTAATTACTGCTGAGATCTTTACCCCACCCCAGCCCTCCCTTGATAAAGGGGAGGGAGCAAGAGATCGATCGCAATCTTGAATTTATTGAACGATCGCTTCATTGTTAGCCTTCCAGCGGGCGATGGAGCAGCTTAGCTTGGCGAATAGCGTGACGACCTTCACGGCCAGTGACTTCTCCCGGACGCT
>NZ_JANPGM010000413.1:0-3106 GCF_031423935.1 Chamaesiphon sp. VAR_69_metabat_338 | reverse complement strand
GCATCGCAATCTACATCAAAAATGGAGCCGTGATGAACCACTACGAAATCTAGATCGCCGCAAAATTTAGTCCAGGCTGCGGCTAGCGATTCGTCTACTGCGGTTAAAATTAATTTCATCTTATTAAGATTGCGATCTTCTAGGTGTTGTGAAGCCAATCGCGAATCCGGCGTGCTTCCATCGCCGTAAAGCGTTCCGTACCTGCACAGAACCATGAGTCAGCAAATCCGAACAACAGCCAGAATCGATCGTCATTGAGTCGATCGAGTCTTGTTTCATTATCCCCTGTGATACCAGTTGTCAAAAACTCTGCTAAAGATCGCTCGTTTTTAAATACATACATGGGTAGTCCGATTGCAGATAACATCTTGGCATGGTCATCGCAATAATCTTGCCAGATATCGTGTCTGTTGTTAGTTTGTCTAAATGACACGCTCAGTCCTCATCAAAATATCGATCGTACTGGATTTTTTTGGATCTCATACTCGATTTAAATAACTATTGTTAATAGTCGCTCGATCGAATCCCTTGTTCTGCGATCGAGTGGACGATCGAGACAACATTCCCCACCCCATCCTCAGCTCGAATTTTCGCCCCTAGCTCGGTGGCACGTTGGCGAATTGCGGGATCTGGAACTGCTCGATCGATCGCCTGTGCTAGTCGTTCTACAGTTAGTTGTTTACGCGGAATTGGTGCCGTCCCCACCCCGAGATCTGCCACTCGCTGCCCCCAAAACGGCTGATCGCCAAAGAACGGAATCACGATCGATGGTACCCCCGCTCTCAATCCTGCCGCTGTCGTCCCCGCACCACCATGATGCACCACCGCCGCCATGCGCGGGAACAGCCATGCATGGGGAACGGAGTTTATCATCAAAATATTGTCCGGTACGTCAGCTTTGCTCAAACCACCCCAACCAGCTTGCAAGATGGCGCGTTGTCCGGTACGAGCGATCGCCTGCAAGACTAGATCGGCAGTTTCTTCCGGTTTCCGCATACCCATACTGCCAAAGCCAACATATACCGGCGGCGCACCATCCGCCAGAAAGTTCGCCAAGTCAGAAGGTGGCGTCCAATCATCAGCAGCATCCAAATAAAAATAACCCACAATCTGCTCATGCTGCCAGTCAGCAGGCTGAGAAATAACGGACGGACTAAAACCATACAGGGTTGGATAGCGATGCAAGCTCGGTGCGTTGTATGGCCCCCAGAATGGCGATGCGGGTAAGTTGAGTACTTGCTGTCTGACGATGCGATCGGCAGATCTAGCACCCTGCCAGATAATCTGTCTGAGTGCATGATGGGAGAGCCGATTGAAGGTACCACCCAGTTTTGATAGCGACTGAGGAAACAGGATCCCTGGAAATGCCGCCGTCGGTGTAAACGGAAATAGCAACGTTTGAAGGATGGGAATCTGCAACTTCTCAGCTAAAGCTAGAGCCACAAACAAGCCACCGATCCCCACCACGATTAAATCTACATCCTGACAAGCAACTAAACCCGATTGCGTCCAGTCGATCGCGGCTTCCCGCGCAATTTTTGATGTATATCGGTTAATCGCCAGGAAGTTACCTTTTTCTAAGAGTTCGCGCATTTCTGGCGATTCGACGATTTCTTGGACGTTGCCTTTGACGGGATAGAATTCCAATCCATGCGATGTCACTAACCGTTCGTAGTTGGTATGGGTCATCATCCGCAGTTCGTGTCCCGCTGCTTGCAAACCTTTGGCTAGCGCAACATAGGGTTGCACATCACCTTGAGAACCGAGGGCGATCGTCAAAATTCGCATTAGTAATTCTCCTGGACTCAAGCTAATTTAATTGACGTTATTGTCAATTTGATATTAGCGTCAATTTAGCTCGATCGTCAAATCAGCACGAATTACAGATCCCCGACTTTTTGGAAAAGTCGGGGATCTGGGCACAGCCTAATTGTTATCTAGTGGCGATCGCACGTAAAATACGATGGCTTTACAAGTAGGCTAAAGGATATCAAAAACAATGCAGCCATCGCGACGAGCATCGATCGGGTTAGAAAAACGAGAACGGACGCGATCGAGTCTGATTGCCGCCGCTTATCGGGTATTCGCCCGCAAAGAAGCTGATGCCGTAACGATCGACGAGATTATTGCCGAAGCAGCCGTGGCGCGAGGTACGTTTTATAACTATTTCCAAACGCGAGAAGAAGTGCTCACAGCAGTTGCCGCCGCTCTGAGCGATGAAATGAACCACAGTATTTGGGCGCAGTCTGCCCAGATTGAAGATCCTGCCGTACGGATGGCGATCGCGATTCGGCAATTTTTACATCAAGCAATCCGGGACTCAACTTGTGGCTGGGTCATCGTTAGATGCGGTTTGGTGGCTGCCCCATTGAGCGAAACGATTAAAACAGGCGTAACGACAGATTTAGAGGCAGGGATTGAATTAGGGCGGTTTCAGGTGGCAAATAAACAAGCCGCGATCGATCTGATTTTAGGGACGGGATTGATGGCAATGCGAACCATTCTCGGCGGACATTCTGAGCCAGATTATCCAGAACAGATCGCCAAACTAATTTTGAAGACGTTAGGTGTTGAAGCGGAGGAGGCTCACTCGATCGCGTTTCAAGTTTTGGAGCCATTACCAGGTGACAGAATTTAGATGTTTTTTGTGCTGGCGATCCAAACTTCAGCCAATGGCGGATCGGCAATAAGTCAGTGCGATCGATATCATCTTAAGGCTGGACGGTGGATGTCTGGCAATGCTGCACTCGATCGCGTGATGTTATTGTTCCTGAAGCAGTGGTAAAAATTTGCGGATTAAACCGATCGCGATCGCTGGCAGCTCTAGGTGGGGTGTCAGTCTGGTGTCGTAGAGATATTCAAATGCCCGAATTGCAGTGGGATTGAGCCGCGTGAAACGTTGCCCTAAATCTGGACTGGTGTACTCGGTTTTCTGCCCATAAATCAGCGCGGTTGGCGTAGTGAGCTGGGGAATATACTGCGCTAGATCGAAACTCAAATCGCCTCTGACAAAGGCCAGTGCCGCGTACTCCGCGTTGGGTTGCTGTGCCGATTGTAAGTAAGCCTCGACAATTTCGGGATAGACGCGATCGCTACTGGCAAATTG
>NZ_JANPGM010000412.1:0-4923 GCF_031423935.1 Chamaesiphon sp. VAR_69_metabat_338 | reverse complement strand
CCCGACCATGGAAGCGAGACAAGACAACACACCCTACAATGAATTGAGCTGACAACTATTAGCGTTTATTTGCGGCTTCTAATTCTTCTTGTAATAACTGCTTGTAAATCCCCGTTAATTTGGGTGTCATGGTATTAGTTTCGATTCCATAGCCCAAACTCGTCCAAGTACTCGATAATCGGCGGCGTACTTGTTCGAGATCGCCAGCTTTTAGTGTTTGGGGAATATTGAACCGCCAGAATTGTTCATCACTGAGCCAAGCGTGAACTACGGCATCTTGATACTCCGGCTCGAAACTATAACTACACGCAAAAAAGAATAAGAAACAATCGGGATGGGGATGATATTTCTTGGCCATTTTTGCCCAAGTGGTATTAATCATCTGATAGCGTCCGGCGGCGGTGGAGCAATTATTGAGATTCGGGCCGCTCGTAATCCGAATACACTGCTCGGGATGCCGATCGAGATTGGCAGCATGAGTGCCACCATAGATGACAGAATAGGGTTGGCGATCGCTGGCTTCACTGGCCGCGATCGTCCGCATCAAGGCGCGAATATAGGGGTCGCCACCAGTCATCACCAAAGGGGGATTGCGGGTGGTGTCGAAGGTGGGACTTTGGTTCTGCCGACGGGAGGTTTGGCGCAAGATTAATAATAAGCAAAGCGCAAAGATGCAACCGATCGCAATGGCGATCGGTCGAAACCGCCTGGTTTTGAGTAGCTCCATGTGGGAATGATAACTAAAGATCGAGATTGAAGGGGATTGTAACTCACAACACCAAGATAAACGATCGCCAGTTACCAATGACTATCTATTCTGAATAACTACACACTCGCAAATAGCTCTTCCCAACTTTTCGCCGCCGCTGTCGGCGCGCTCACGACTTCTAGAACTTTATTTCGGGCTTGGGGGTTGGTAAGTGACTCAACACACACCTGAGCGACCTTTTGTCTGGGTATACTACCATCAAAGAGGGTATCCGCTCCCGACATCACGATCGGGTTGGGGTTATCATCATTTTTGAGTCCGCCTGGACGGACGATCGTATAGTTGAGTCCACTCGTTTTGAGGTACTGCTCGGCTTGTTGTTTCCACCACAAGATCAACCAAAATAGATTGAGCGGATGGAAAAACTTCGACACGCACAGCGACGAGACAAATACAAATTGCTCGATATTGTGCGATTTGGCGGCATCAACCAAATTTTTGGTGCCTTCAAAATCGACCTGATAGGGGCCAGTCGGGTCTAGACTAGGTTTAGCCCCAGTGGCGCACAGAACGACCGTGCTATCGCCCATAGCAGTCTTGATACTATCGAGATTGAGGACGTCGCCGACGACTAACTCTACTGCTGTCGGTAAGATTGTGCGCGCTTTATCGAGATCGCGTACCATTGCCCGCACGGGAATATCTCGCTTGACTAGTTCTTGGACGATCCGTCGGCCAGTTTCGCCTGTCGCGCCTGCTACAAATGCTTTCATAAAGTTTTGGTTAGAATGAATTTTAGGTGGAGTCCTCCTACTACTTATGTTAGAGATAGAAACAATTAACTGGGTGTTTGCCGTCAGAAAATTGTAAGGTGCTTCACACCGATCGAGATTGCATCTGGCGATCGCGATTGCCCTAGTAGCTTCAGTACTACATCTGCATGCGAACGGCGAGTCGCGCTCCACCATTTAACAAACATCATTTAAACTTTCCGGTTTTCATCTACGAGAGCTTGTAAATAATCTTATAAGTCAGTGCTTTTTTACCACCCTATAGTCAGTCCATCAACGGGATAATTGAGGAGATGCCAGTCACAACACTAGAGAAAAACAGCGAAAAACAGAGTTCGATCGAGATGAATCCTGACTTAGAACGGCAAGATCTGGTGTCTGCAGCGACCAAGCAGCTTCAACCCTTCTGTTTTAGCCATCGCTTCACTGATGCGATGCTCATGGGCGCAGATGTCAAAACTGTGGGTAAATATCTCGACGCTCATCAAGGCTGGTTTACGCGTTGCGCGCACCCGATGGGTGTGAATGCGCTGGGTAAAAATGGCTACGATCTGACGATCGGTCGGTTTAATTCTTTTGGCTACGTCGTCGAACCCAAAGTTGGCTTGGAACTCTTACCGCAAGATAGTGGTATCTATCGCATCAGAACTGTCGAAATCCCTGACTATACCGCTCCTGGCTACGAAGTAGATTTTAATGCCCAGATGCGGCTGATCGAGACTGTTAATGGCGATCGATTGGGCACCAAGATCGACTGGGATCTGGATTTGAAAGTGTATATTCATTTCCCGAAGTTCATCCATAAGTTACCGACGGGCGTAATTCAAGGCACTGGCGATAAACTATTAAAACAAGTTGTCAATCGCGTGTCGCGACAATTGACGCACAAAGTTCAGCACGATTTTCATGGCAGTCTAGGTTTAAAAATTCCCAAATTCTAAGTCAATAATTATGTACCAGCATTCAAGGAGGGACGATCGATCGTCCCTCCTTTTTTGGCGACTGTGTATACACAAGGTGGATAGATTTTGTTTCGAGCGGTAGATCCCCCCTGTCTTGTCTCGCTATACCGTCGGGAAACCCGACGAGCGCGAGCCGCTAACCCCCCTTAAAAAAGCAGGGCTGATTTACTCACCAAATAAAAATATTAAATTCACCTGTAGGTTGGGTTGAGCGATGCGAAACCCAACATCCACACAATCGATCTGTGAGTGTGTTGGGTTTCGCCTTTCTCAACCCAACCTACACAATTATTTTCCTTTCTTCAATAAATCAGCCCTGCCTTAAGAAGGGGGCTAAGATCGGGTTCTTCTTAATCCCCCCTTTTTTAGCGCGATTTCAGTCGAGACAGGGGCATTCACACCAATTTCGCCTTAAAAAGTATTCAGCCCAGCATAGGATTGTTGCCAACGCAACCGATCGGCGATCTTTTGCGACAAATAGCCGATCTTTTGTGTTGCACGATCTTATTTGTAAAATTGCTAGTTAATGTATTTGGAAAACACATTATGATAATGAAATTACTACCACCGAAAGTCGATCCTTAAAAAGTGATTTTAATCACTTAATTAAAGCAATCGAAAGCTGGCATTTGTTACGGATGTCGCAATTTTGTATAGCTACTCTAGTTGACACTCCGATCGAGAAACTATCGCTCGAACTATTGTGGATAGCTAAGGATTGGGCTAAATAACCGATCGTCGGCAAGACCGATTCGATCGAATCTACATCAGTGGATCGAAATCAAATTTAGCAAAATTCCAATTTATGAACTACTTCAAACTATATTTTTCAATTTTATTACTTAGTGTTTCGATCGTCTTGCCAGCAATAGCGCGTAATCGGCTCGACTTGTCTGGAGCAACTACGATAAAACCTACTACAACAGCTAGTAATAATCCGTTACTCGAAACCGCTCAAGCATTAAATCAACGCGGTGCCGATTTTTTAGCCGCAGGCAAACCCGACAAAGCTCTAGCTGATTGGAAACAGGCGCATCAACTATATACCCAAATCAAAGATGCTCAAGGCATCATTGGGACTAAAATTAACCAAGCTCAAGCACTTCAGTCACTAGGCTTTTATCGTCAGGCACTATTAACACTGCAAGAAGTTAATAGTACGCTCCAAAAACAACCAAATTCAGAACTAAAAATCCAGGGTTTGCTAGGATTGGGAAATTCGCTGCGCGCGCTAAGAATCCTAGAGCAAAAAACGACAACTGCCAGTCAAGGCATAAATTTAGGTGCAAAGGAAACGCTAATTCAAGCTCTAGATATTGCTACCAAACTTCAAGATCGAGCCGCGATCGATACGATTAATTTAAGCTTGGGTAATACGCTCAGTTCGATCGGTGGAGCAGGGCAGGAACAAGCGGCAATCGATGCTTATCAAAAGATTACTCCCAATGCTGTCGCATTAGTTAGAGTCCAAGCTCAAGTTAATTTATATCGATTAGCCTCAGCCCAGCGGACAGCACCGAATGCACTGGTATTTTTGAGCGATACTCGTAAGATTTTAGACTCAATTATACCCAGTCGCAGTACGATTTATGCTTACATTAATCTAGCCGAAACAATTAAAAAAAACCAAGCAGCTAATCGGATCGATCCAGAGATTTTGATACCAGTTGCAAGATTATTAACTACTGCGATCGAGCAATCCCGAACTCTCAAAGATCTTAGAGGTGAAGCTCAAGCAATCGGTACTTTAGGCAGTTTATATGCCTTAACCGGCCAGCATCAAGAAGCTAGAAAGTTAACCAAACAAGCACTCGCGATCGCCGAAAGCTTGCCAGCACCAGATCTTGCCTATCGCCTCGATTGGCAATTAGGCAAAATCATTATCGCTAATAATCCTACCGATCGCGATCTAGAAACTGCCACTTCTGCATATCGGCAAGCAATCAATCACCTCAAATCGTTACGCAATGACTTAAATGCGATCGATGCCGATCTCCAGTTTTCCTTTCGCGATAGTGTCGAACCTGTCTATCGAGAATATGTCAACCTCTTATTAAGAGATGGTAAGACTATCTCGGCAGATAATCTAGCTAATGCTCGCGATATTATCGAATCCTTGCAAGTTGCCGAACTGGAAAATTTTCTCCGGCAAGGCTGTTTGGATACTTATACCGTACCGCTCGAAAAGATCGATCGATCGGCTGCCGTAATTTATCCAATTATTTTACCCGATCGAGTAGCGACAATTGCCTCGATTCCCGGACAACCCTTGCGCTATTACAGTCGTAGAATAGCTGCGGCAACAGTCGAACAAACTGTCGCTAAACTTCAGCAAAAAATTCAAGACCCGAATTTTAATGCTCGACAAGAAAAAGTTTTCAAACAGCAGTCTAAACAAATATACGATCTTCTATTAGCTCCTGTCATCGCAGATCTCGATCGAGCTAAAACCAAAACGTTA
>NZ_JANPGM010000411.1:0-6223 GCF_031423935.1 Chamaesiphon sp. VAR_69_metabat_338 | reverse complement strand
AACCGTCGGGAAACAAAGGCGTGCGGGAGCCGCTAAATCCCCCTTAAAAAGCGGATGCCTTTTCGGTCGGGTTCCCCGACCATGAAAAGGCACCAAGCGGGGGACTAAGAGGTCGGTTCCCCCCTTTTGAAGCTACCGTGTATACACAAGTATAGAGAGAAGCGATATTGGTGAGAATCCCCCTAAATCCCCCTTAAAAAGGGGGACTTTGACCGGATCTTAGCCCCCTTTTTAAGGGGGTTTGGGGGATTTAGATCTAGAAACGAAGTCTAGCCGACTTGTGTATACGCAGTAGCTTTTTAAGGGGTCTAGGGGGGATCTTCCAGGGCTAAAACTAACAAACTAACTTTTCAGACTTCTTTCTTAACTAACATCAAGCTCCCTTCGCGAGTTGGAAGGCTTCCGCGATCGGCCCTAGAGCCAGCACTGGGAAGAAAGTTAATGCGCCCATGATGACGATGACGCCAGCGGTGACACTGGTAAACAGAACGGTATCGGTGCGGAGCGTACCCGTCGTAAAGGGCACGGGTTGTTTGCGGGACATGCCATCAGCGAGGAGTAATAGAGACACGATCGGGATGTAACGTCCGCCGAGCAAACTCAGCGATGTACTCAGGTTCCACCACAGGGCAGTGGGTGCGGGTTGGCTATCGGCCAATCCTTCAAAGCCGGAACCATTATTGGCAGTGGCAGAGGCATACTCATACAGCACTTGGGCAAGTCCGTGAAAGCCTGGATTGCTGATGCCAGCGAGTTGCTCGGGAAATGCCAGGGCGATCGATCCCGGTAGCAGCACGAAAATAGGATGCACGAGTAAGAGCAAGAAGCTGGTTAAGACCACTTCTTGTTTCTCAATTTTTCGTCCTAGAAATTCAGGGGTACGTCCGACCATCAATCCGGTGACAAATACCGCCAAGATTAGATAAGAAAATAGATAAGCAGTGCCCGTACCCTGTCCGCCCCAAACGATTTGGAGAAAGAGGTTGGAGAGCAGAACAAATCCACCCGCAGGCATAAACGAGTCGTGCATGGAGTTGACAGCACCCGTCATCGTGCCGGTGGTTGTGACTGCATATAAAGCCGATTGCGCCCAGCCGAATCTGACTTCTTTGCCCTCTAAATTGGGCTGTGTGCTACCGAGAATATTGTTGACGAGGGGATTGCCTTGGTACTCGCCGATCGCGGTGACGATGATAAATCCGACGTAAATAATAAATACCATCCCAAATACCAACCAAGCTTGCTTGCGGTTGTTGGCAATGACGCCGTAGGCATAAATCATTGATGTCGGAATCGAAATCATTGCCAAGGTCTGAATCAGATTGGAAAATCCATTGGGATTTTCAAATGGGTGCGCGGAGTTGATGGCAAAAAAACCACCGCCGTTTTCACCCAATTGTTTGATAATTTCAAAGTGGGCGACGGGGCCGAGGGCGATCGCCTGACTGACGGTTGGATTTTCTAAAGTGGGCACGACAATTGGCCCCGATAGCGTTTCTGGCACGCCAGCAGCCACCAATAACAGCGACCCCACGATACTAATCGGCAATAAAATTCGGGTAATCGCTAAGGTCAAATCGGCATAAAAATTGCCTAACGGTCTTCCCGTTAGGCCGCGAATAAAGGCGATCGCCACCGCAATTCCCGTTGCCGCAGAAGTAAAGAACATAAACCCCAACCCCAGCATCTGCGAGAAATAACTATAAGTGGTTTCCCCTGAGTAGTGCTGCTGATTGGTGTTGGTAATAAATGAAATAGTCGTATGCAGTGCGGTATCCCAGGTGGGCGCGCCCAAACCAGTGGGATTGAGTGGTAGCAATCCTTGCAACATTAAAATTGCGAATAGCAAGATCGCCATCGCCAAATTACTGTATAAAATCGCCCGCGCATATTGCCAACCCGTCATCTGCGCTTCGGGCTTGACCCCGCTGAGGCTAAACATCAGCCGCTCGACTGGATGCAAAACTCGATCTAATAGTGTCCTTTGCCCTAAATAAACGCGAGCGATGTAGCCACCAAATATCGGTGTAATCGCTACGATTAGTACCAATGTTAATCCAATTTGAATCCAGCCTTGTAGCATGGTTCGATAATCCTCATCTGCGAAGTGCGATCGAGCTTAATAGATCGTGGAGGTTGCAACGTATTTTTAATTTTCGGTTGCTGTTCTATTTACTACAATCGTGACGCAGTTTTAATGATTTGAAAAGGTATATTTATTTGTTTAAGCCAATTTACGTTATGCTGCCAAACCCGGAGGTGCAAAGACAATTAAAATGTTTAGTCCCTGTTTAGCTGTTGTTTAGCTACCAGTGCTTTAGCCATATTTTATTTGGCGACCATAGAGCATTAACTCCAGTTTTGAGACTCTGCCTAATGGCATATTTGTTAATCGCAAAACCCGCTGGCGATCGATTAAAATATCTATCTTGTGATAGATAATTGCTAAAATTGCACCAACAAATACTGGCGGCGACGGCAAAATGCTTGCCAATCCGGTTAATTTTAGGCAGGTGAGTATCGCTACACTGAATAAATCGCGATTTGATGCTGAAGTTTTATGCCACTGCAAACCGATCCCCTAAGTGTCTCATCACCAACTTCAGCTTTACCAATGCTAGAGCGATTCTCACTATTTTGGATCGTCGTTAGTTTGTTTGGAATAGTGTTTGCACTAGAATTGCTCACTCCCACCGACTACGTGATGGGATACCTGTATATCAGCCCAATTTTATTTGTCAAACCGCGTCTAAACCGGAGTGCCACGCTCCGAATTATGGCGATCGCCGTAGCCTTAACACTGCTCAATATCTGGATTCCAGGGGGCGAACCGATTCATCCTTCAATGGTGGCAAATCGGCTGATTACGGTTGTCGCACTGATTGTGACGGGACTGTTAAGCGATCGCAATCGGCGGATTCAACAATCGCTGGCACAGCAGCAAGCCAAGCTCCAAGTCCAAGAACAACTAGCCAGCCTGCGCGAGGACTTTACATCGACATTGGCACACGATCTCAAAACGCCGATTTTGGGTGCGCTAGAGACGCTCAAAGCCTTCGATCGCGGCCAATTTGGGGAAGTTCAAGCCAAGCAAAAACAGGTGCTCGGCGTGACGATTCGCTCTCATCAGACAACCTTGCAACTAGTAGAAACCCTGCTCGATGTCTATCGCAACGATATTGAAGGCTTGCACCTGCGCCAAACCCCGATCGATCTGAGCAAGCTCGCCGAATCTGCCGCCACAGCTTTATTCGATCTAGCCGCCAGTCGCCGCGTTCACCTATCATTAAATTATGGTGAGTCCGAGTTTCGTCAGTTTCTGTGGGTAAATGGCGATGCCTTTCAACTAGAGCGCGTGTTTGCCAATCTACTGACAAATGCCATCAATCATTCGCCACGCGGCGCAAAAGTCGAAGTCGTACTCGGTACCCACGGTTCCCAACAAGTGGTCAAAGTGATGGATACGGGTGCGGGCATTCAAGCCGATGAAATGCCGCATTTATTCGGCAGGTTTTATCAAGGCCAAAGCGATCGTCAGGCTAGCGGTTCGGGTTTGGGTTTATATCTGGCGCGTCAAATTGTCGAGGCGCATGACGGGACGATTTGGGCAGAAAATCGTTCTCCCCAAGGCGCAATTTTTGGGTTTCGCCTCCCGGCAATTACTCACACTCTATCTGCCTAACTTCTTGCACCTAAACCATCGATTTGGGTTAATTCGATCGCGTTGCCGTCGGGATCTTGGGTAAAGAGTGCCGCTCGACCCGAATTACTCATTTTTACCACACAATTAGCGGCCAGTAGTTGTTGTTTGGCAGCCTCCAAGTTCCTGACTCCCAGTGCCACATGGGGATTGCGCGTCGATACGTGGAGATCGATCGAGCTTGTAACCAGATCGACATTTTCGATCAGGTGGATTTGGAAATCGCCAATTTGATACCACGCGCCAGGATAATTGAGCGCGCGATCGACTCGTTGCAAGCCTAAAATACCGCTATAAAATGCGACCGATCTGTCTAGATTTGAGACCATCGTGGCTGTATGTAGGCAAGTGATAATTTCGATCGTGGGGGACATAGAGGTTAGGGAATAGGGAATAGGGGATAGGGGGTAGAGGGTAGTGAATAGTAGAAAATTCTCTCGATCTGTTCGGCAAAAAGTTGGCGAACAAAGATGTTTGCTAATTTCTATCCACCGTCTGCCTACGGCAGTCTAATCGATGCTCAAACCTTTGCTGGCTAACCAGGCTCGATCGAAGATGCGGGATTGATAACGCGCACCGCCATCGCATAAAATTGTGACGATCGTGTGTCCTGGCCCCATTTGCTTGGCTAATCTGACTGCGGCTGCTACGTTAATCCCAACCGAGCCGCCCATGAATAAGCCATCTTTTCGGAGGAGTTGATAGACTACTTCGATACATTCCTGGTCGGGAATTTGCATCGCATCATCGATCGGGGCACCTTCCATATTGCCCGTAATCCGACTATTGCCAATGCCCTCAGTAATCGAACTGCCTTCGAGGGCGATCGTGCCGGTTTTGACATAACTATACAACCCGCTGCCCATCGGATCGGCAACAACACATTTAATGTCGGGATGCTTTTCTTTGAGGAACATCGACACGCCCGCAAACGTTCCCCCTGTGCCCGTTGAAGCTACCCAGCCATCGATTTTGCCATCGGTTTGCGCCCACATTTCGGGGCCGGTAGTTTCATAATGCGCCAGCCGATTGGCGAGATTTTCAAACTGATTTGCCCAGATCGCATTTTCCATTTCCGCCGCGACGCGACCGGATAATTTGACATAATTATTCGGGTCTTTATAGGGCACAGCGGGCACTGTCCGGACTTCTGCGCCGAGGGTGCGGAGTGCCTCGATTTTTTCGGCTGACTGAGTTTCGGGGATGATAATCAGGCATTTGTACCCCTTAGCGTTGCAAATATGCGCTAACCCGATACCAGTATTGCCAGCCGTGCCTTCAACGACGGTGCCACCCGGTTTAAGAATGCCGCGACGTTCGGCATCTTCGATGATATACAAGGCAGCACGATCTTTAACCGATCCGCCTGGATTGAGAAATTCGGCTTTACCCAAAATTTCACACCCCGTCGCATCGCTAAAACTATTGAGTCGAATTAATGGTGTATTGCCGATCGCTTTTTCAAAGCCGTGTTTGATATCCATTTTAATTAGTTGATAGTTGATAGTTGATAATTGAGAATCG
Organism: Chamaesiphon sp. VAR_69_metabat_338; assembly: GCF_031423935.1. Lineage (NCBI taxonomy): Bacteria > Bacillati > Cyanobacteriota > Cyanophyceae > Gomontiellales > Chamaesiphonaceae > Chamaesiphon > Chamaesiphon sp. VAR_69_metabat_338. The sequence continues at coordinate 999 of NZ_JANPGM010000411.1, read as the reverse complement.
GTAGTTAAGCCCGACTGCCAGATTCGCACGCATAGAGAATCGTTATCTGCTGCGCCCGTTCGAGCTGTTGCAATTCAGTGGCGATCGTCGTACCGATATCTACCTCAATTGTCTTGGCTATCTCCATTCGCCCCGCGTCCCAAAACGATCCTGTTTAGTGTTGCTTTCGATCGATTGCCGTTCGTGCTATAAAGCTACAAGAGCCAAGCCTCAGTGCGATCTGCTCTGCCAACCATATTCAACATTTTGACACATCCCACCCCGCAAACTCCATGAACATCCGGATCGGTAATGGTTATGATATGCATCGCCTCGTGGCAGAGCGTCCGCTGATCTTGGGCGGCGTGAAGATCGAGCACGAGCTAGGTTTGTTGGGACATAGCGATGCAGATGTGCTGACGCATGCGATTATGGATGCGCTGTTGGGTGCTTTAAGCCTGGGCGATATCGGGCTGTATTTCCCGCCGACTGATGCCAAATGGGCGGGTGCAGATAGTATCGAACTCTTAAAACAAGTACATAGTTTGATTGTCGATCGCGGCTGGCAGATTGCCAATATCGACACAGTTGTGGTTGCCGAACGTCCCAAGCTCAAGCCCCACATTCACACCATGCGAGATCGACTCGCAGCTGCTCTAAATCTGTCTCCAGAGCAAGTCGGTGTCAAAGCGACTACCAACGAGGAATTAGACGCCACCGGACGGGAGGAAGGGATTTGTGCCTATGCGGTGGTGTTATTAACTCAATAGATCTCGTTTAGCTTGAGAGGGTGTTTGAAAAGCGTGGATTTAATCCCCCCAACCCCCTTAAAAAGGCAGGGCTGATTCATTCGTTACTGGGCGTAGGTTGTCATCGTTTGATTGTTAACGATTAAGCATAGCGGCAAACAATCGATACTTGTTAGGTTCAAACTTTTCTGGTGAAGACAGAACCCGGATCTGGGGGTTGTCTTGATGCGCTAAACCGTTGGGGAACCCAACGAGCGCGCATCGCTCCGAC
>NZ_JANPGM010000410.1:0-8233 GCF_031423935.1 Chamaesiphon sp. VAR_69_metabat_338 | reverse complement strand
TGCAAAAGTATTCAGTCCCGCAGCTTTTACCTTTGTAAAGAGTATTTCAAACAGAATCGCTCAAACTAATTCTTCAATTTCGAGACTATCTGCATACGCAATCGATCGAGCATTGGAAAATATGGTAAATAATGCTGGTGTAACACATCCCCATAGTCAACAGGGACAGGAGCGTGTATTGTCAAACAGAAGCTCGATCTTAACTTTAAATTTCCGCCCATTCTCGATCCGATAGTGGCCGAATGTCGAACTGTACCTGAAAATTACTAGCGGCTGTAATAACTAGAGCATCAATAATTCGATCGATAGTTAATGCTAAAATCGCTGGTGGTGGTAGCGTAATCGATTCGCCAAATACTTTTTCAAATAATTCTAAATCGGGATTGAGTCGCATCGAGCCATGTTGGAGGATCGCACCAGATTTAATTAATTGGGCACTCCCAATCAGTTTATAACCATCAGCACAAACAAGATCCGCACTTGTCGCCGTACCGAAACAATTGGGATTATGAATATAACCCGTACCTGCCGTACCGTATTGTAGATCGACACCGATCGATCTCCAGCCATCGATGAGAAACTGACAAATTTGTCGATACACTTCCACCCTTTTACCCACAAATCCCGAACCGATGAAGGCGTAAGTCAGATCGCCTTGATGTAAGACACCGCGCCCACCCGTCGGACGTTTGATGAGATCGATCGGTCGATCGTGCCATACTAGCGATCGCCAATGTTCGGGATAGCGTTGTTGGTGATATCCTAGAGAAATTGTCGGTTGCGACCAGGTGTAAAAGCGCAAAGTCGGCGGAATGTGCCCTAAAATGTGTTGCTTTAATAACCATCGATCGATCTGCATTTGCAATTGTCCGGTAGTCTCAATCGGTGGAATTAGTCGCCATGTAGTTGGATTAGTCACTCGTTGGCTTAGCCTACCGTAGGTAATCGCGATCCAATTATATGACCCGATTATCTATTCTGCTATATTTACAACTAGAGTAGTCTCGATTCTCCTGATGGAGAGTCTACGCCAACGATCTAAATTCCTATGGTCGCACCCATCATCAATTCAACTACTACCGAGATTATCTATCCCGAGAGCGACGGCAATCCGATGGCTGACAATACCAAACAATTTCGATGGATTGTCACCATCAAAGAAAATCTCGAACTCCTATACGCCGAAAATCCCGATGTATTTGTAGCAGGAGATTTATTGTGGTATCCAGTCGAAGGTAATAATACCATTCGCCAAGCACCCGATATTATGGTGGCGGTCGGCAGACCGAAAGGGGATCGTGGTTCTTACCAGCAGTGGAAAGAAGCGGGGATTGCTCCCCAAGTTGTCTTCGAGATTTTATCTCCAGGCAATCGACTGGCAGAAATGCAGCGCAAGTTAAGTTTTTACGAACGTTACGGCGTCACCGAATATTATATTTATGACCCCGACCGGATTGACTTTGCTGGCTGGATGAAAACTGACGACAGGCTCGAATCGATTGAAGAACCTCAGAACTGGGTGAGTCCGCGATTGGGAATTCGGTTCACTCTCGAACCCGATACCCTCAAGATTTATCGCCCTGACGGTCAAATATTCCTAAGTTTTGTCGATCTAGATCTGCGTCGTCAAGCCGCAGAGCAACGCGCTGATATTGCGGAACAACGCGCCGACACCGCCGAACAGCGCGCTGCTATCCTCGCTGCAAAATTACAGGAATTAGGCATCGACCCCACAGATTTATAATCGTAAGTTGCCACTACCCGATTTTTGTTCGTGAAGATGGACTTTAATTTCCCTATTCCCTAAACCCTATCCCCTATCCCCTATCCGTGCGTTTACCCCTTCCCCAATTTAGCATTGGTGCCAAAAACCCCCAGCATATCGCTGAGGTAATCGAGACATCTACCTGCGAATTTTTGGCTCAATGCCTAGAACCAGAAGATCTCAAACTGGCTGTGATGCCGACATTTGGCAGTATCGTCAAAGCCGCCGACGAAGAAACTGGCAATCAAATCCTGGCCGTGGTTTATCATGCTACCACTGCCCCGATCGATTCGGTACATCGCGCCCGTGCTTTGGGGATGTCGCTCGACGAACTGCGCGAAGAACAGCCCCAGATTTTCGCGATGCTCAAAACCGAGTTTAAAGCCGCGATAATTGGCTTTGAGGACGATAAGGGGCAAATGTATCAATATCTGCCGCCACGCCCGCCCCAAATCCACCAGGGGGTGTATCAGTGCGATAAAGAAGAGATTATCCGGTTTAGCGAACAGTTAGAATTTTTGCGGACGCTGCTACAAGTTCAGGGCGCACCAGTAGAAGCACTTACCGCCGCTACGATTCGCGAAATCCATCAGTTACGATCGCGAGATCGATCGTGGTTAGTGACTGCCGGACGCACGGTCAGTCTGATTCTCAAAGATGATTATGACAGGTTGCGCTATGTGTTATCACAAATTCGCTAAATTCAGCTTCGCACTGGCATAACGATCGAAAAACCCCACTTTTAATTAAGTGGGGTTTTTTAATAACGTGCAAATCTCACTAGATTCGCTGTGTAGCTAACTGCCAGAGCAATTAGTTGACATCAACTAAAGCTTTAACTGGGAGTCCAACTGAGGCAGAAGTATCACCGGGCAACAAGCTGGCAACTCTAGGAGCTGCGGCTAGCTGTTGAGATCCCAAAATCAGCCCGCCGAGGTTGTTGCGCTGATTGACAACCAACCAAGATTGCTTAGGAGTTACTGGGGTCAGGCTGCTACTTACATAAGTACTCTTGCGACTAGTAACTGTAGCTGTAGTGGTCAAGCTCTGCTGACTGGGTGTGACAGCAGCCAAGTTAACTACAGATTTGAGTGGCTTGGCAGTTAATAACGTTTCGCCAGGAATGCTAAACTTCGGCACGTTGGCTGTATACGTCTGCGCGTCAGCTAGCGTTTCGCCAGGAATGCTAAACTTCGGCGTGCTGGCTGTATTATATGCCTGAGCGGTAGCTAGCTGTAGACTGGCTGCATTGACTGAAGCACTCGGTACGCTGGCAACTGTCGGCGAGATAAACTGTGTGAGTGCCACCATGGAACTGGTTTTGGGGGCACTGGCAGTTGTGTCTGATGCGATTGCGGTTGGTTGACTGTTGAGGTTATTACCTAACAACCGTTGCAATCCAGACGGAATTGCCGCAATCGGATCGAGCGACTGGACTGGCGCGATCGATTTAGGCGAAACTACTGTGGATAAACCTGTTTTGCTCTGTTGAGTCGGAATTGCCGCGATCGGGTTTAAAGGCGCAGGGGCAGTTTTGTCGATCGTCGGTACGCTAGCCGTAACTGGCATCCGGTCGAGCTTCTGCATCAGTTCTGGACGGACGACTGGAAATGGATCGACGGCAGTTTTGGCAGCCATCATCGCTGACAATGGTGTCGGTGCGCCAATTTCAGTAGCGACTGAAGTCGAAGGAACTACAGTTTTGGTGGCTAGTTTGCTAGCTGTTTTGGGTGCGAATTTATTTGCTGTATTGCCGTTGCTGTTGCCAATATAAATCCCTGGTACTGGAATCGGTGACGATGAGGGATTGATGGCTTGAGATAGGGCTGAAGCAACATCGTTATTTTGCCGATTTTGGGGCTGAAACTTGTTGGCTTTAGCAGAGAGCTGTTGCTGTTTGAGCGATTTGAGCGATGGTGAAATGACGCTCGATGCATAGGTGCGGCGGTGCGGACGAATCTCGATCGCGGCACTAGGTGCTGGCACTGCCGGAACTGCCATGGAACTGACGGCTAGTTGGCGTACGGCTAAATCTGGCGTAGGCGCAACTCGATTGACTAACTCGCGATCGATCCTAGTTCCCGAAGATTTGATCTTACTCCATGGCGATACTTGCGCCGGAGCTTGACGATTGAGACTGACTGATACTGGTTTGGTTGCCGCACGAACGCACAAGGTGCTAGATAACAATAATGCTGTTCCCAACACACCAAGACTAGGTTGCAACCAGGTAAGCCAAATTTTTAACATTTTTGAATTAGCTCTATAGTAATGGAAATTTCTAGTTACTATCACTTACTTTGTAACTACTCACTCTCTTTGAAGCTTAGCTCATCCTCATCAGTGAGGCTGGGGCTGCTTACAAGTGGAGGTTGGAGTGAAATTGTACCGGCGTCTTTTTGGTCGATCGCGATCGATAACAATGGTCGTAGGTAAATTTCTAGCTGACCGATTACTTGACTTTGGTTGGCTATTGTGAAAATTGTGTCAAACTCTTTTCACCCTATCGACCCAAATGCAACTTGGTAAGTTTACAGTATTGTGATTCTAACACCGTCATTGTATCACGTTTTTTTTACAGCCATATCAGTATTTATGCTGGTATTATCCAGATGCCGATCGTGCCAGCATGCGTACCGGTAGCTAGGTACAGAGCTTGGGGCTGCCAGTCGATGGCCGTAAATCCACTGAGGATCGGGAGGGTCAAGATCTGCTCGATGCGACCGTCCACCGTCCACAGGCAGGCATACCCATCAGCACCACCAGCAACCAAAATCGGCTCGCTCGGATGAGCGATTGTAGTAGTGACGACATCTTGATGTCCTTCTAATGGTAAACCATGCCATGCGATCGCATCAACACTCAATTCCCACAACACGATTGTCTCGCCACTTGCTACCGCCAAACTAGGGAGTGCAGTGCCATTTAGCCAAGCAAGCTGTCGAATTTTGCCCGGAAAACCTTGTAATGTCCACTGCTCGTCTGGCTGTTGCCAATCCGTCACTGTCAAAGTGCGATCGAGATTACCCATTGCTAGATAGCGACCGTCCGGCGACCACGCCAGCTTGAGACTGGTCGTATCGACTGCGATCTTTTCGCTGGGAGCAGTTGGCTCGATTGCCGACCAAATTTGCCCGCCTTTGTCGCCAGCCGCTGCGATATATTCGCCATCGGGATGCCAGACCAGATCGAAGACGGAAGACCGATCGAATTTCCAAGCAGTTTTGAGTGTCGCTGTCGGGATGTCCCAAACCTCGATTTGCGCGCCATAACCGATCGCTAAATACGGCTCGGTGGGGTGCCAGACTAGCTGCTCGATCCACTCGTCAATGTCGATCGTAGTAACTAATTGTGGTGGCACGTCCGCTCGATCGCAATTCCAGATCGCCAATTTTCCAGCTTGACCCCCAGCGGCTAACCACCGACTATCAGCACTAAAGGCTACGCGCGAGATCGTTTCCCCAGTAGCAGACTGCAAGCTAACGAGTTCGCCTCCGCCAGCATTCCAGACGACTGCACCCGCCGCCGAACTCGCCGCCCACCCCCGACCGTTGGGCGCGCAAGCGACGGACGTCACCAGATCGTCTAGTTGCCCTTGCCAAACTAACTGTAGTTCTAACTGCTCGTTTGCTACCAAGATGCGCTCGAATTAAATCATCGTGTGTCGATCGATTCGATCGATGCCATCAACCACTTGCCAGTGCGCGATCGATTCGCTTCTAAATGTAAAGAAATTACCAGCAGTGACATCCTGCCTTAAAAATGTAAGTTAGGATCGTTACTACTGGTAATCGAGTGAATATGGCTCAAGTGTGACTCGAACACACGACCAAGGGCTTATGAGTCCCCTACTCTACCGACTGAGCTATTGAGCCGCGTTATTTAACGTATATCAATATAGCATGAATGCTAGATTTTAGCGATAAAAATTTGTGATTTTGGCAACCATCACGCCGATCTGGCCATCCCGCAACAGCTTGGGGCGATCTGTTCAGTCGTAATCTCGATCGAGATCGCCCCGAGCGAAGTTTTCACCCGAGTTAGCTATTGGCCGGTAAATGTGCGATGGGGTTGACAGCACTACCACCACTGGGTCGGATTTCAAAGTGCAAGTGCGAACCAGTACTATGTCCGGTACTGCCCATGCGGGCGACTTGTTGCCCCTGACGAACGCTTTGACCGACGCTCACTGACAATTCACTATTATGTCCGTAACGGGTGGTCGTACCGTCCAGATGGCGAATTTCAACTAAGTTGCCATACCCAGACTGATAGCCAGCAACGACAATGGTGCCATCCGCAGCAGCGTTAATCGGGGTACCAATGGGAGCAGCAATGTCAATGCCTTTATGCATTCTGCCCCATCGCCGACCGAATCTAGAAGTAATGGTACCTTTAGTCGGCCAGGAAAAATCGATAGTTGTGGTGCCATTATTCGAGCTAGGTAGCCGATCTTCAGGACTGACGAGATCGCCTTCAGAGCCGCTGTTGGGGGCGGCATAGGGCGAGGCAGTAGCAACGGCTTTAAAAGTGCGTTGTTTGGGCGGTGCGATCTCGATCGGCACTGAGGCTTCGCCGTTAAAGTTTAAAGTAGGATTGGCGACAGGGGCGGGATAAGTTCGGGGCGAGTACGACTGAGCGATCCGGACTGTTGGTTGTCCGTGCTGCGCTCGCATGGCCGCAATCTCGCCCTGTAGCTTGTCGATAGCTGTGGGGTTTGTCACTGCGAGATCGCCAGCTTGACTGACTGCTTCGGCAGCAGCAACTGAATTCGGATAGTTGGCGGGAATCGTGGCGATGCCGATTAAAACCGTTAATCCCACCATCATGCTGGAGGTAAGGCTCCGATGATTACCAAACAGAGAGACAACTTTTGCCATACCTGATGGCCGATTGGCGACTGGTGCGGACGATTTACCCACCAACACATCTCGATGCACATTCGGGCGATGACCTAATTTATCTTGCTGCGTAATTTCGGGTTTCAACAAAAATGACCTCCTAATTTTGACTGCTTTACGGGCAGTCAGCTAGACCGGCTGCTAACTGACTTATTACTTCCGATTTCGTTGGCTAGTATCGACCCGAAACATTATTGTAAAAACCAACCGAAGCTCTAAATATTGGAACGATTCGGAATAATGCGGGAATTTAAGCGAAGCGATCGGTCTGTTATTGAGTAATGGTAACGATTGGGGATCGCTAACGTAACTCTACGTGAAGATGCAATAATTTGCAAGTTTCTTAACGATCGACTAATTAACTTTGTTTACTCTAGCAGGCTCGATCGATTGGTAGCGGTGATTTCGATCGTGTCAGCTCGAACGGGACTTTAATTGCCAGTAAATCACTCGCATCGATCGATGTAACCCCGATTAAACAAGACTTTAAACGCTTGATTGCTAAACTGACAACCGTGTATTCTCGGATCCAGTAATGGGCGATCTATTAACGTAGATTGCCAAGTCAGTAATTTTTAAATCCGCGCGATCGCTAACGTAATTAAGTCAGGGAACGTTAATTCAATGATTAGCAATAACTAATTTAATCGCGATCTGCTCGATAAATCGATGATATAAATTTCTTATCTAAAATTCGCCCTAGTAATTTCCCGATCGCTACAGTGTGCCGAGCGATCGGGAAATTACTAGGGAGATCGTCCGCACAAGTTTGTGCCTGTCTGGATCGTACCGAGATCGCAGACTGCTAATCGAGCTGGAGCTGACGGCGAGCTTCAAATAAGCCGATCGCGGCACTCACAGATAGATTCAGGCTTCTGACGCCAGGTTCGCTCATGGGGATATAAACCGTGGCTGCACACTGTTCGAGGATCTCGGCTGGTAATCCTTGAGTTTCACTCCCAAATAACAGCCAATCATCAGCTTGAAATTGAAAGTCAAAGTGAGAGCAAGTAGTACCCTTAACGCTAAACCCCACCCACCTTCCAGGCTGTTGCTGGTGAAATTCGCTAAATGCCTCGATCGAGGGGTGAATTTTGAGACTGACATAAGGCCAGTAGTCTAATCCAGCCCGTTTGAGATAGCGATCGGTAATTTCAAAGCCGAGTGGCCCGACCAAGTGTAAATCGGTGCGCGTTGCCGCACAAGTCCGCGCGATATTGCCAGTATTGGGGGGGATTTGAGGATTGACTAAAACTAACTGGGGCATAAACTTAGAATTCAACTGTGCTGGAAATCGGGTAGCGTTCGGTTCGATCGATGAAGTGTCACCTAAAGAGTTATTTCATCTGGATTAGAGCGAGTCATTCAGGATCTTGCAATCTTTCGTAATATATAGATTTTGGTTATGTTTGAGCTACCCTATCGATCGATTCAAATTTCAAATCTATTCGATCGGGTTCGATTTTTTGTGTATCTAGTCCAGAGCGCGCTGAGATCGCTATTTCCCAGATTGCCTGGATGTCTCAACCGGCAATCTGGGCGATCGGCTACACAGGCTGACACAGAT
>NZ_JANPGM010000409.1:0-4404 GCF_031423935.1 Chamaesiphon sp. VAR_69_metabat_338 | reverse complement strand
AGCGAAACTTGTTCGGGGGTGCGACCGCGATCTGCGAGGATTTTAGCCGACCATAAGAAGTCGTCGTCGAGGTCTACATCGGTTGCAGGAGCCTCGGGAACTTCGGTTTCGCCCCGAAAGGGCGGCGAAGCCATCGCGGTTGCCTTGAGCTGTTCTAGTCGCTGCTGGCGGTCATCTCGCGCCCAAATGGGCAGATCTGCTGCTGGCGGGGGTGTCTCATCGCTGCTAGCTGCGGCAACAGGGGCTTCGACGGTGCTCTCGGTAGCTCCGAGATCTGTGGGTAGGGCAGCAGGAGCTACAGACTCGGCATCTGGCGTTTCAATCGGTGCAACTGCCTCGGCTGGCTCGGTCTGAGTTGCCGCGACTGCTACTTCTTGCTGCTGAATATTTTGATAAGCCGCTTTTGCCCAAGCCAAGTAGTCGGTCGCTACTTCGTCAGTGGCGGTCGCTGGCTCCTCTGTTGGCAACTCAGGTGTTGCTGCATCAACAACAGCTGCTTCGCTCTGTTCTGCTTGCTCGGAATCGGTTACTGGCTCTGATTCAGACGTATCGAACTTCCGACGAAACCAATTGAAAACCATGATGAATTAAAAAATTATGAGTTATAAATTTATGAAATATTTTAAGTTATGCGATCGCAGTTTACGCTCGATCGTCGATCGAAACCGTCGCCAGTTCACCCGATTTGAGTTGCTCGGTGACGCGACGCAACACGCCATTAATTAATTTGCGGCCTTGGTCGTCACTATACCGCTTGGCTAACTCGATCGCTTCGTTAATCGCAATTCGCTCTTCCAAACCCAGATAGACGATTTCTGTTACTGCCAGTCGGAGAATGTCTCGATCGATTTTGGGTAAGCGACCGAGTTGCCAATCGACGATACTTTGACTTAATAGTGTATCGATGGCGGCTGTTTGGACGGTGGCTTTGACTAATAACTCCAGCGCATAGCTACGGACATCGGGACGATTGAAATTATTGATTAACTCTGGCATTTCTAAGGCATGACCCAGACGGTTAATCGCTGTCTGCACTAGTTCGATCGCTTCAGTGGTCATCAGTCTAGCACCATCGATGTCACTAGCTCTGGTCTGACTATTTAAGAGTCGGTCGTTACTGCGCTGTAATTCTGCTGACGCTGCTTCTAGTGCTTCTTGAGTTTCTTCCCTGAGGGTCGAGATCGCTTTGAGCATCATTTCCTCCAGGGTCAATTGCAACTGCTGGGGTTGTGCTTGCGCTAACTTTTTGTGTGCCTTCGATAACTGAGGAAGAGTTAGCAGGGCTAGCTCGCGAGCGATGGTTTGAGCTTTCATAGGTGCGGGTCGAATACCAGTAGCAAAGCTCTCGATTATACCACGATCGCCGAGCTAATTTCGATGACCAGATCGAGCTAGTCGTTGCAATGGCCTGGAGCCACAATAGTTGAGAAAATTCTGATAAGATCGATCGGGGTGGAGGAAAATAAGATGAAAACTATGGTCGATCGATGTCAATTGAGTAGGTTTATCTGGCAGTGGCACAAGCCAATTAATAGGCAGTTATCAATGCTATTTTGTGTGCTGGCGATCGCTTTATCTGGCTGCGTTCAGTATGATACTTGTATCAATTTTTATGGCTTTAATAATGGCGAGATCGTTCAACATATTCAGCTTAGCGATCGCTTAAGTAGTTTCAATCCCCAGGCTGTAACCGACTGGTTGACGAGTATCGAACAGCGGACGATTCAAGCCCAAGGTCGGCTCGATCGGTTAAGCGATCGAGAATTTGAGATCGCGATCCCGTTTGCCAGTACTCAAGAATTAGTTACTAAAATCAATCGCTTTTTTAATACCACGCCTGCGGCAACAAGTGGTACATCACCGCAGTTTTCTGCTCGCTTACAAATCGAGCAAAGCAACTGGTTAGCGATCGTCAAAAATCACCTCACTTACGATCTCGATCTGCGAGCGATCTCTATCCCCAAGAGCGATACGAAAGTAGCGATCGCGGCCAATAATTTTGTCGATCTTAAATTTAGGATTCAGAGTCCGTGGGGTACATCGAATAGCGATCTGAATACCAGTCCAAATATTGTCAAAACTACTAATGGCAGCCAAACTATCTGGCAACTCCAACCAGGTCAGCTAAATCGCATTGACACCGTTTTTTGGTTGCCTAATCCGCTGGGAATTGGCGCGATCGTCATTAGCTTAATTAGTATGCTTGGCTATTATCTAAAATATCGTCAGTTACCTGGGCAGCAAAATACTCGATTAGTTAATCCAGTGGAGACTCGTTAACGAGATTTAGTATTTCCAATCGATCTCTATTGCTAGCGAAGATATTTCCACTTCTACTATTACCATCAACAAGCGTGAATTTAGATACGGAAACCAATCAAAAACTGGCGATACGCGGTACGGTTGTCGTCTGTTTAATGGCCATTTTTCTCCGATTTTGGGGACTGGAACGATTTAATCTCTTAGTATTTGATGAGGTTTACTACGCCATCTTTGGCAATAATTACCTCACTCATACCCCATTTTTTAATTCACATCCACCACTGAGCCAATATCTAATCGCGATCGGGATCTGGATTGGCGATCGATTACCATTCGGACAAGAACATCTAAATGCTTTCACTGGCTCGATCCATTCAACATTTAGCTACCGCTGGATGAATGCTTTATTTGGTTCGCTCATTCCTCCCCTGGTTGCTACGCTCACATATCAAGTGAGCCAGCGTAAAAGTTATGCTTTGTTAGCTGCTTTGTTTATTAGTTTAGATGGATTATATCTGGTTGAGTCTCGATATGCCTTAAATGGCATTTATTTGGTATCTTTTGGGTTATTAGGGCAGATCTTAGTATTAATTGCGACGAAAGATCGTCGGATGAATAATCGGGGATTGTTATTAGGATCTGGAGTAGCTTTCGGTGCCTCTATTGCTTGTAAATGGAACGGATTATCGTTTCTTGCTGGGATCTATGTGCTGGTGGCAATCTCTAAGTTTTGGGTATCGATGCGATCGAGCGAACCGATCGACAATCCTCATAATTCACTACTAGATCGGTTGGCTAGAATCAAACCGATTGAAATTGCGATCGGCTTAATAATTACGCCAATTATTACCTATTTCCTATTGTGGATTCCGCATCTAATTCAAAATCCTCAGCCAAATTTGATTGATGTCCAGTTTGTGATGCTTAACTATCACAAAACAATCAACGATGGGACTGGCGTTCATCCCTACTGTGCTAGTTGGTATACTTGGCCGCTGATGATGCGTCCGATAGCTTACTATTTTAATGAATATAAACCCAACTATTACTATGATGTCCATGCAATGGGCAATCCCTTATTATGGTGGTTGGGTTTAGCAGCAGTTTTTGGCTCGATTGGCTCGATTGGGCGTCAAATTTGGTGGAATTCTCAGCAAGAGACGATCGAAAAAAATGTCTTAGCACCAATCCGCGCACTCGACCCTCACTATCTCGGCGTGCCATTATTTATCGTAGTTAATTATGCTGTTAACTTATTACCTTGGGTGCCAGTGACGCGCTGCTTATTTATTTATCATTATATCGGTGGCGTATTGTTTGCCATCTTGGGTTTAGCTTGGTTTGTCGATAATTGGTTGCGCAGTCGTTCTAAACTTTGGCAATCGATCGGATTGACCACAATTTTCAGCGTAGCCGCTGCCTTTGTCTTTTGGGCACCAGTATATTTGGGATTATCGATCGAAAAAACACAGCTCAGTTGGCGACTATGGGATTTTTGGATCTTTAATTGGATTTAGGTTAGTTGATAATTGATAGTTGATAGTTGATAGCTAATATTTAGCTGTCAACTAATCGACCGAGAATCGATAGATCTAATAGCTCGATCGGGTGTAGGATTTTGGTCTGATGACCTTGCAGTTCTAGATGCTTGGCAATTTGCAGCGTGCAGCCAGGATTGGCAGAGGCGATAATCGTCGCTCCCGTATTGACGAGATTGCGGACTTTTTGCGTTCCGAGTTCGTTGGCAGTTTCTGGTTGGAGCATATTATAGACACCCGCGCTGCCGCAGCACAGAGCGGCATCTAGTGGCTCTGTCAGCGTAATATTCGGGATTTGCTTGAGGAGTTGACGGGGTTGAACGCTGATTTTCTGCCCGTGGAGTAAGTGACAGGCATCTTGATAGACGAGGGTCAGCGGTGTGTTGGAGATGGGCGAGAGTGGCGTTGTCAGTTTAATATCTGCTAAAAATTCCTGGATATCTTTGACTTTGGCCGAAAAATCGATCGCTTTTTGGACGTAATTAGGATCGTCTTTGAGCAGTTCGCCATACTCTTTGAGAGTGTGTCCGCAGCCAGCAGCATTGATGATAATGGCATCGACATTGGTGTTGGCAAAGTTGTCGATCATCTCCCGTGCTAGAGT
>NZ_JANPGM010000408.1:0-7146 GCF_031423935.1 Chamaesiphon sp. VAR_69_metabat_338 | reverse complement strand
ACCAAAATTACGGGCGCACAACGCATCGATTTACTCGGCGCACGGGTAGACCAACTCCCACTCATTTGGCAGCGGCTAGTCGCTGCTGGCTTTGAATCTGGGCACGCTTACGGCAAAGCTCTCCGTACTGTCAAATCCTGTGTCGGTAGCACCTGGTGTCGCTTTGGCGTTCAAGATTCTGTCAGCCTCGCGATCGAGGTAGAATTACGCTATCGTGGACTCCGCGCCCCGCACAAATTCAAATCCGCCGTCTCTGGCTGTACCCGCGAATGCGCGGAAGCTCAAAGCAAGGATTTCGGGATTATTGCCACCGAAAAAGGTTGGAACCTGTATGTTTGCGGCAATGGTGGGATGAAACCCCAACACGCTCAACTCCTCGCCGCCGATTTAGATAAGGAAACGTTGATTCGCTATATCGACAGGTTCCTGATGTTCTACATCCGCACTGCCAATCGGTTGGAGCGTACCGCAACCTGGTTTAATAAACTCGAAGGCGGGATGGAATACCTGCAAAATGTGATTATCAATGATTCCCTCGGTATCGCCGCCGAACTGGAAGCAGAAATGGCTCATCAAGTCGCCACCTATGCTTGCGAGTGGGATGTCACCCTCAAAGATCCGGTTAAGCTCCAACGCTTTCAACACTTTGTTAATAGCGACGCAACGGATCCTAATATCGTCCAGGTAGAAGAACGCGGCCAAAAACGTCCGGTATTCGAGCACGAACGACAATTACTATCGATCGACAGTTAGATAATTTACGATAAGTAATATGCCGTCTCAACTGTGATTTAGAATGATTCATAGATAGACTATGATTATCATCTACAAATAATCATAGTTAATCATTCAATCGTTATCATCATAGTTCAGACAGTATTTCTGTTAACAAATCACAAATTTCATGTCACAAATAGAATCGATTTCTCACGGAGAAGGCTCTGCCAGCGTACCAAAAACTCAACAGTGGACAACGATCTGCCCCTTAGACCGAATTTTGCCAAATACGGGCGTTTGTGCCTTAGTCAACGATCGACAAATTGCCATTTTTAGAGTCGGTGAAGGGACGGATGTATATGCGATCGATAATTACGATCCGTTTAGTAAAGCCTACGTTTTATCGCGAGGAATTGTCGGCGATCGCAATGGGGTGCCGAAGGTTGCCTCGCCGATTTACAAGCAAAACTTTAGTTTATTAACTGGCGAATGTTTAGACGATCCAACTATCAAGTTACAGACTTTTCCGGCTCAAGTTGTCGATGGAGCAGTTCGAGTCAATGCTTGAGAAAATTAGGAATCACCGCCAGCAGACTAGGTCGCTTCTGATGACTCCTAATTCTTATAATAAATATGGTTGGCGATCCACCCAATATCTAGATTTATTCTTCAGTACTAGCTAGATTGACGATTGCTTGTGCCCACAACACATATTTTAAGGTGGCTAAATCTTTAATCGTTTTCACATTAAAAGCGGCCTTGAGATGTTCGGCGTCGCCATCGCTAACGCCAGCAATTGCATTTACCGGCGCATTGACAAGATCTTTAAAAGATTTGCCTTCATACTCTTTCATCACGGCGCGATTGATATTCATAGCTAAGGCTCCAAATTAATCTAGGTTGAATTCTCAGTCGATCGAAATAAATCGATACTTGTAAGTTGTATATCACATTCGATTGACTAATCTAGATTTTTTTATGTTAGTTTAGTAATTCATTATTCAATTTGCTAGCTATTAACTATCTAATCGATCGCGCGAGTTAAAGATTTGAGAAATTAGGCTAAATCTGTTATTTGCTATTTTTGGCAATCGAATCGATCGTAACTCTCCAATTCACAATAAGTTTGCTCGACCTCAATTTAAGTCTGGTGCGTCACGAACAGTTTGGGAGCTGGTGTTGGAAGATTGGGAATCGATCGAACTCAAGGAGACGATCGCAAATTTGTATCCTACTAACTTGAAGCGGCAATCGATCGGTTGGTAAAATAGATATACAGCAAATGTTAGCGATCCGAAGATCTCGGCTAGATTTGCCTTTGCCATGATGCCGTGTGTTGCTAAAGCTTTGCACTCAGAGAACCATCCAGATCCAACTATCGATCGGATTGTCGCGTCCAGACCAAACCCAGCATTACTTTTGACCTGTCAACCAATCTTACCTTTACTGGAATATGACCTATATAGAAACTATCGAAAAGCAGTCAACAGTCCGCAAACTAGCACCTAATTATCGCGTGCTACTCCACAATGATGACTTCAATGCGATGGAACATGTCGTAGAGGTATTGATAACGACTATTCCCAATCTTTCGGCACCTCAAGCGATTAATATCATGATGGAAGCTCATCAATACGGTATGGCGTTAGTGATTACCTGCAATCAAGAACATGCCGAACATTACTGCGATGTGCTTAAAAGTCACGGTTTGACTAGTACGATCGAGCCTGCAGATTAGAGTTAGGCTTTAGGTTTTAGGCTTTAGGTTTTAGGGTCGGAGCGTTTGCAATTCTCAAGTTTAGGACTAGCTGTTGGTGCTAGTTCAAATGCTCGAATAACTCAAATTTGGCGACTGTTTTCAAGCTATGGATCGCAATCTTATCTTGCAGCCATTCTTGAAATAATTGCATCATAATTTGGGAGTGTAGCTCGGCTGAAAGTTGTGGTAAGTTTGCCTCTTCCACAAAAATCAAATGGACTTTTTTATTGACTTCGATCGGTTTCAATAATTGTGGGGGTGCGGCGGCAAATACGGCAGCGGAGATCTCTGGACTCATGTGCTGGCGGCTGACTGCGCCCAAATAGCCATACTGGCGTTGGATCTCCAAACTTTGACCGTAGGTTCTAGCCACGTCGGCGAAACTCATATCGCCTTCTTGAATGGCGTAAAATAACTCCAACGCCAACGTTTTATCTGTCAACACGATCTCGGAAATGATGGCAGAAGTGTAATCGAGCAGATGTTGATGAAAATAGGGAGCGACTTTGTGGGCAAATAAATGTTGGGCGACTTTCTCGACGAGCACATTACTCATCACCAAATTCTCGAAATCATCAATGGTGAGGAGCCGATCTGCTAACCATTGTTGAGTAGCGGCAATAGTTGATAATTGGTTAATCGATCGAAATCGATCCGCGCCAGCTTGCAATTCTTCAGCGGAGATTTCGATCTGCAATTCCCGTGCGGTTTCTTCCAAAACTTGCCGCTGTAAGATGCTCTGCAACAACTCAGGAATTTTACCGCTAATTTTAACTTGATATAATAAATCTTGACTGGTAATTGACATCTGGAGTTGGGAGTTAAAGGGATTGCTCTATTGGAAAGGATGCAGAATCAAGCTCTAATCGAGCAATGGTCAATCTCTCAACTAGATTTGAGCTTGGTAAATGGATCCATGATGAAATCGATAATTCGCCGTTTGCGAATCACAATTTCGGCGGTAGCTGGCTGACCGGATTTGAATGGTAGACATTCATTTTTGTGCTGGACACAAGTGCGATCGAGTGCGATTTTCACTTCGTAATTGGTGGAATTACCAGCAGTAGCAGTTACGACTTTAGAATTAGGTGAAATCCAATTGACCTTGCCGTTAATTACGCCATAAGTTTCAAACGGAAATTCATCGAATTTGAGTTTGACATCTTTGCCGATGCCTTGCGTGCGGAGCGATTCACTCTGGCTGGCGGGGATTTCGCCCTTAAAGATCAGAGCATTTTTGGTGTCGGCAGGTGGGGCAATTTCGGCAATTAATTGTTTGGGCTGCAAGACGGCACCTTCGCGAGCGATCGGCAATTCAAAAATTGTGCCTGCGACATTGGCGCGGACGGTATATTTGTCGAGCTGGTTGGTTAAGGTTCGAGCCAGATTTTTGCTTTGAGCGATCTCCACTTGGAGCGTCGTCACTTGGCTGTGGAGTTCTTTGAGCTGTTGTTCGCTCTTGGTTACTGCCAACTTCCCGACCTGAGTTAAATTTTGGAGTCCGCGCTGCTGCTCGACTAGGCGTAGTTCCGATTGGGTGAAATCGGATTTTAATTGACTGATACTGCGCTGAACGTTATTTTTTTGTTCTTTGAGTTGGAGTTGTGCTTGTTGAATGTCTGCCTGGGCTTGCTCGATCGTTTTGCGATAGGTGTTTTGTTGTTCGCGATCGCGTAATTTGGCTTGCTTGAGATTGGCTTCGGCTTGAATGCTGGCTTGTTCGCGCTCTTTGGCGAGACTATCGGCTTCGCGGCTTTTGATCTCAGTGACGCCACCAGCACGATATAGTCGATCGTAACGCTCGGCTTCGGCTCGCGCATCCCGCCACCGAATTTGGGCGGCATTAGCGGCGGCGGTACTATCGATAATACTTTGACGGGCTTGGTCGATCCGATCGAGTTGGGCTTGTTTCTGGGCGGTCGCGCTATTTTGGCGATCGATCGCGGTTTGCGTCGCCCGATCTAACTGGGCTGATTTTTCGGAAATTTGATTGTTGTAGGTATTTTTGAGCACCGAGATACTTTGCTGGGCTTGGGCGATTTGGGCTTGTTTTTCCAGCAGTTGGGCTTGGCTTTGTTGTTGTTGGGTACTTACAGCGATCGTCAGTTGATTTTTGAGCGCGCCCAGTTGATTGAGACGTTGGAGTAGCCCTTCGAGCTTGACCTGGTTTTGCTGAATTTGGTCGCGAATCGGGCGGGAATCTAGTTCCATCAGCACTTGGCCTTTGGTGACGAGATCGCCTTTTTTGACTAATACTTTAGTAACTGTCACGCTACCTTCCAGATCGGCTTCTTTTTTGACCGTTTCCCCAGCTAATTCCATCCGACCTCTGGCGGTACCAATTTCATCCATCTGAAACAAGAATGACCAGGGCAGAGCTACCGACATAAATGCCAGCAGACAATAGAATAGTCCCCGCGTCCACGCCAGCGGGACGATATCGATGATTTCTTTGGCAGAGTTCGACCAGTCAGCGTGGTCGGATACGGCTGGTGTGAACGTTGTTGTTTCTTCAACAGCATCTTTCGGTTTAGGGCTGGTTCGATTCGATCGTTCGCTTGGGACTAATTCATCCAATGGCAGGATTTCTGGGCCGAGAACTTTTTCTAAGATCCCCGGACTAAATTGCATGTTGCCATTAGAAACCGATCGAATTAGCTCCATCATCCCCGCGTCGATCTGCTGCTTGAGCATATAGCCGTGGGCACCATTGCGCAGCGCAGTGCGGATCGATTTGACATCATCATTGCTGGTCATCATCACCGTGCGCGTCGTCGGAAAACGGCTCCGAATTTCGGTCACGGCTTCTAAACCACCTTTACCAGGCATTTCCACATCGAGCAACACGATGTCTGGCTGCAATAGCTGTACTTGCATCAGCGCATCATCACCATCCTCCGCACTCCCAACTACTTGGAAATCTTGCTGCATTTCCAGTGCCAATCGCAGCGTTTCGCGCACTACTTTTTGGTCATCTACAATTAAAATTTTAATCATTGCCGATCGCGCCTAGCTGCTGCTGATTGAGGTAGTAATATTGCCCGTGTTTCGCCATCAGTTCGCGGTGGCTGCCGCTTTCAATTAGTACGCCTTTGTCGAGTACCAAAATCAAATCGGCATTGCGGACGGTCGATAACCGATGGGCGATAATGATGGCACTGCGATCGCGACAGATACTTTCCAGATTTTTTTGAATGATCCGTTCGGATTCGGTATCTAGACTGCTCGTGGCTTCATCAAAGATCAGCAAACTCGGATCGCCCACCAGGGCACGCGCGATCGCGATCCGTTGCCGTTGACCGCCAGAGAGCATCCCCCCACCCTCGCCGATTTGGGTTTCGTAACCCATCGGCATGGTGCTAATAAATTCATCAGCTCCCGCCATCATCGCGGCTTGCCGAATCGCCTCAGAGCTGGCATTCTGCTGACCCAAACTAATGTTTTCGGCGATGCTGCCGCTGAATAAAAACGTCGATTGATCTACGACCCCAATTTGCGATCGCAAGGAATGAAGCGCAATTCGATCGATCTCCTGACCATCGATCGAGATTTTGCCGGATGTCGGCGCATATAGACCCAGCAGCAACTTCGATAGCGTCGTTTTGCCAGAACCACTCCGCCCCACCAACGCCACCGTCTGACCTGGTTTAATTTGAAAACTGAGATTCTCCAGGGTGTTGATTTCCGTGTGGGGATTGTAGCGAAAGGTGACTTTGTCAAACACAATGTGACCGCGCAGTTTGCCAATTTGCAATTTGGTACTATGTTGGAGATCTTCCTCCGGTGGCGATTCGATGACATCGCAGATCCGCTCGATCGCGATCGTCACTTCTTGGAACTGGTTCCAAACACCCGCCAACCGTTTAAACGGGCCAATCACATTGGCGGACAACATATTGAACGCAAACAATTGACCGATACTAAATTCACCACTAATCACCAAAGATGAACCTAGCCAGAGCAGCGCGATACTACTAGCGGAATCTAGCAACGAACTCACCGCTTGCAGTCTGATGCCAAACATTTTTTTCCGATACTGCTGTTTAACCTCATGGTTGAGCAATTCTTCCCATCGCCAGCGGACAGTGCGCTCGACGGACATGGATTTAACTGTGCGGACGCCATTGAGAGCTTCAATTAAATAGCTATTTTCCTCAGCATAAGCATTAAACGATTCCCGCGATAATTTCTTGAGAAAGGGCGTAGAGAGTAAGTTAAGAATCAAAAATGGCGGGATGGAAATCAGCACCAAAGTGGCGAGTTTGGCACTGTAGATATACATCAACGTCACGTAGACAAACACCGACATGATATCCAGCACCAAGCCAATCGTTTCGCCAGTAATAAAACTGCGAATCTTGTGATTTTCTTCAATCCGCGAGGTAATATCTCCCACTTTGCGCGTATCAAAGTAGGATAGCGGCAGACTAAAAGCGTGGCGGATAAAGCCGACGATCATCGATGTATCGATCCGCATCGCCGTGACAAAAATTAGATATTGGCGCAGCGTCGAGATCGCAATCTGAAACACCGCCATCATGAACAGTCCCACCACAAAGGCATTGAGACTATCAGCCGATCGATGAATCACCGCTCGATCGAGAATCAACTGGGTGAAAATCGGCGAAATCAGCCCAAAAATCTGTAAAACGATCGAGGCCAAAAACACT
>NZ_JANPGM010000407.1:0-8772 GCF_031423935.1 Chamaesiphon sp. VAR_69_metabat_338 | reverse complement strand
CGTCTGTCTTTCTTGGATTGTCGAACTGTTTCGCGATGCAAGTCGTAGAGTTTGGACATGCAACTCCGAATTTCGGCGGTGCTCACAGGGTTTCGGAATGGCTCAAATACGGCAGGTTGCGCCGCACATCGAGCGAGGAGTCCGAGATCGGAGATTCTACTAGGATCGTTGGTAGGGACAAAATAGACATCGATTTCTCTCACTTCACTATCGATGGTGAGAGCAGTAGTTACCTGTCCGCCAGGAGCCAGCAGAGACTCCAGTAAGTTTTTGGCAAATTGGTCGTGGGGGAATTGTGTCATGCTGAAATTAGCCTTAACTTAAAGTGTGATAAATTCCCCAAATTGCCATCGCGCGGAGGTAGTGACTGGCTCGAAAAGTACCAGCGGCAGTAATTGCTTCTGGCGTTCTAAACTGCAACCCATTATTATAGACTTGCTCGACGATCGTCTGCGTTAATTTTAGTGCCTCCTCACGCATTCCCATTTGCACCAAAAAGGCGGCGATGCCGAAGTTAATTCCCGTCCATACTTCGAGAGGATGGGTATCTTTGGGATTTGACGGCGAGCCGTCGATTTTGACCCCGTTGGCGGCTCCAAATTTACCACCTTGGAAGTTGAGATAACAAGATTGATAGACTGTTTCTAGGGCAGTTTTGGCACAATCTAGGGGCACGATATCATCTAGTTCGAGGAGTTTGGCGTAGAATTGACCGCACAATTGATCTGCCATGACTACTTCGGAGCCACTACCCGTGTCGATGCGATAATAACTACCATTCCAGAGTCGTTCTTGATAAATTGGTTTTGCTGTATCTAACCAAGCTTGATATTGAGGGATGATTTCGGCGGGTTTAGGAGTTAATTCGCCGTGGTATTCTTGGCTGAGAATTTGACCGATCGCAATCGCTGCTTCTAACGCTGCTAACCACAATCCGCCGCAATAAGCACTAATGCCTTGCAGTCGCCAATCATCAAAAGTTTGATCGGGTGCGCCGGAATTTTCAATCATCCCATCATCATCGAGATCGAATTGCTTGAGGTAGGCGAGAGTATCAACAATTGCCGTCCAACATTCGGCAAGAAATTCGATATCTTGTTTGCCGGTAAATATATAAGCACGATAAACTTGCAAGACAAAATCACTACCTAAATCTTTCCAGAGATTGCAATCTTGATAGCAGGTATAGTTAGTCTTTTCCCAGGGATGTTCGTTGGGTGCGCCGAGATCGTGAGGGGTGGCGTGGAGAGTTTTGCGGGGTGCCATCATTGCATCTCGATCGACATTTTGAGGGCGATCTTCGTAGCCGAATGCGGTTTGGACGTAGTAACCGATAAGGCGTTTATTGGTATCTTCGGTATCGATCGCTCTGGCAAAGGCAATTAGGATCGATTTCTCTAATTTTGGCCACAGTAATAGGACGGAAAAGGAGCCATATAACCGCACATCTAAACTTTCATACCAGCGGTAATCCAAGCATTCTAAGACTCCAAATTGTCCGACCGGATCGCGATCGTCAGCCGCCGACCATAATGTCCCGCCGTCGGTAAGTAAATATAGCTCGTTAAACAAGGCCATCTTGAACCAATCTGGCAGATCGGATCGATCGAGAATGGGTTGTTGCCAGTCAATTATTTGCTGTTGCCAAGTGTCGGAATGTTTGAAAGCCGTGCGCACCATCGCCCAACTATTTTCACCCGATCGACCAAAGAAATCTGTATAGCGACGATAATAATTTATCCCCTTAGCAAATTCAGTAATCGGGAAATCCCAAGCGAGAATAAACGGAATCTTTTTAGTTTGTCCGGGTTTTACTGTAAACCGAATCGTAATTGCCGCAGCAATCCGTTCGCCTGCTTTTGCAGTACTTTCATCATCGATATCTGGCAGCGAACCATCTGCCGCAAAACTCTCCCAAAGATCGCCACCATTGCCGATCGGATTCCAGCGCGAATGATAAAATACTTCGAGACTGGGATTGGCAATACTCGCGATCGACCATTGCCCTTCACCTTCGCTCGGTGTCTCTAATTTATGCGCTTTATCGAGTAAACAACCGACACGATAATTATCCACAATCCACTGATTGTAATTACCCTCACTTTCGCCGATGCGCGGCTGATAGTCATATACCGGACTACCATCGTCGCGAATTTCCACCTGACTCGACGGACTACTATTTGCAAACCAACCCACCGTATTTTCCCAAGTCAGCATGATGCTGAGGGTAATCGGTTGCTCTGTCGGATTGTGCGCCGTCCATTCAAATACCGCGATCGGATAGGAAGTCTCCTGATAATTATCCGCCCAAATTGGCGAAAACTGTTCGCAAGTTAATTGTGCCTGGAAGACGTTTTCATAGCCGTACCAACTGCGGGGATATAAAGCCTGATAAGTGCCTGTAGTTTGCCCTGCGGTTGTTGTCTGGGGATACCATTGCCAGCGGTTTAAGCTGCCATCTTCTGGTGCTTGTGTAGACATGGCATACGCTTGTCGATCGCCATTTGCTAGCTGCTCGAAGACACTAAACTGACAAGCTGAGAGGTTTTTAAAAACGTGTTCGCCGCCGTCGATATGCCACAGATTGAACTCCCCCCGATGCGATCGACCGATACATCCCGCGCCAAATCCCCCTAAGGGCATCCCATGATAAGGGCCGTCGTCGAGATTGCTCTCATAACGCACTGTCTAGGGCTGTTCCCAGTCTTGATGAAACTGACGTTGCCAAGTAGCAGTAGGAATCGACGGACGTGGTGAGGGATTGAGCATATACAAAGCAGTTTGGGAGATGCAACTCCTCATTGTAGACTGCTGAGTCGATTTGCAACCTGCTGGTGACGATCGAATTTTGGCTTTGCCAGAGTCATTTATGATTCTTTAATAAGAGATCGCTAAAACCATTGATAGAGGCAATTCATGAATTATCTCTACCCGTGGTTTTATTCCTCAACCTAGCAATGTTCGATTTTTAAGCTTCAGCGCGATCGAATATTTCGATGAGTTTGTCGATAATTTCGGTACTATCAGTTTTGATACCGACTTCTCGTTCGCTAGATTTAGTATCGGAAGTCAGATAATTATGACTGCCGAGCATAGCAAATTGCCGATCGCAAATCAAGAATTTTTCATGAGTTCCTAAAATCTTTAATTTCAGCAGATTGGGATATTCAACTTGCAGTTCGTACAACCCAGGAACAGCATTATATGCCCAATCGCTCGATGCGAATAATTTTTCTTTTGATAGTTGAGATCGATCGTTATTGGCATCTTTTAAATGGCCCCACCCGATCTCGATCGAGACACCTCGCTCCAAAGCAGCTCTAAGTAAATTGCGAACATCTTTATTGACTGCAAATTCAGTCAGCCACGGGCAAACTAGTACCAGCCGTTTTTGCGACTGTTTCAGAGCTTGTAAAAAGATGGTACGACTCTGCTTGCGCCCACAAATTAGCTCATACGTATAATTTTTTGGTAATATTTGTTTGAAGGTTTCAAACCGATCGGCAACTACTCGATCGATAACAGCTAAGATTTCATCCTCGGTGTAACGATCGAGGCGATTGGTTAGGTGGAGATTGTAGTCATGTAAGCCTCCCAGGCTAGCATCTAAATCGCCGACGCGTTCGAGTAGATCGTTAAAATGTGAATTGTCCAGATCGATCGCACTGCTAATTTCTAAGATCGATCGATCCAGTTCGACAATCGCGATCGGATCTTGACGTGTTGAAAAGGCTTGCTCCAGCTCTAAAAACCGCCAGCCAACTTGTTTGATTGAATCCTCTGCAACTTTAGAACTGTCTTCTAATAACTGAATTTTAGACTCAATTTTGGCGATCGATAAATAGATCGGATCGCTGCCTGAGTCGCTAAAACTCAAACTGAGACTTTCTAAGCGCGCATCTCGATCGAGGGCGATCGTTTTTAAGGCGTTACTACTACCATTAACGGTACCCTGCTGGCGATCTAATTGTTGCTCGAAATTGGAAAAGTTCAGACTGAGTTGCTTGAGCGAATCCTTAGTTAAATCGATTTCAGTGAGGTACGGAACTAGATCGTTGTTGCGTTGCTCTAATGCGCTGAAGGCTTGATTCAATCGCTGTAGCTCTTGGCGATCTGTGCTGATGCTATCGACCAATTTGTCAAATTTGCGCCTACTGACTGTTGGCGGCAAGCTATGTAGTTGCGATTGTAGAGCTTGAGATTGTTTGACTAGCGACTCGATCTGACTGCTAAATTGCTGCTCTAAATTTGCTAGGTGTAGATCGGTGTTACGCGATGCTTTGTGCCGAGCGAATAAGCTCAAGGATAGTGAAAGTGTCAGCGGTGCGGCCATATAAGCTAGCTGCTGAGTGACAACGGCGGCAATCGTGCCTACTGTTGACAATCCTAATGCCGCACATTCAATATGATGAAGACTTTTTTTGATATTCACGAGATCCCAACGCTTTCAATTCTAGAGCTAGCAATATGATGTACTCTTATTCGCTGGGATCGTCGGCACATCGGGATAAAAATGCGATCTCCGCCCAAATTCTCCCGATCTGATGATTTTATCGAGGAGTAGCCGCAGGTTTGAAAATAGCGGCGAGAGCTTGGGGTAAAGTTTCGGCCATCACGATCCGATTTTCATAGGCGACAATTACCCGTACTAGCGTCGGGAGCTGATTTTGGGTAGCTTCGAGATAGAGCGGTTCGACATATAACAGCGATTGCTCGATCGGGACGATCAGTAAATTACCTTGAACTACCCGCGAGCCTTGACGATTCCAGAGCGAAATTTGGCTAGAGATGGCCGGATCTTGATTGATGCGGGCTTCGATTTGTTCGGGGCCGAAAATTTGGCGTTGTTTGGGGAAGGTATAGAGGAGTAATTTGCCATAATTCTCACCATCCGATCTTGCTGCCAGCCAAGCGACCAAATTCGTCCGCTGTTGGGGAGTATAAGGCAACAGGAGGGTAAATTCGGGGACGGGGACGGTCGGTAAACTGGTAATCAAATAATATGGCTCCACCAAGCGCGGTTTGTCACCATAGACTTCGGTCGGAATTTGCCACCGATCCTCGCGGTTGTAAAATACCTGCGGATCGGTCATGTGATAAGTCATCAACCGATCGGATTGAATCTTGAAGATGTCTTGGGGATAGCGCAAATGCCGCCGCAGGCTGATGGACATTTCACTGAGCGGTTTAAATAAATCGGGAAATATTTTTGCCCAAGTAGCGACGATCGGATCGCTGGGATCGGCGATGTAAAAGCTTACAGAACCGTGATAAGCATCGATGACAACTTTGACTGAGTTGCGGATATAGTTGATGCCTTCGGAGCCAGTATCGGCGTAAGGATAGCGATCGCTCGTAGTGTAGGCATCGACGATCCAATAGAGATAACTGGGATCGCGATCGTCGGTGGGATTGTCGCTAGCATCGGCGGCAACGATATAGGGATCGCGATCGTATCGTAAGAACGGGGCGATCGCGCGAATGCGCCGCTCGATATTTCGCCGCATTAACAACTTAGTTTGTGGCAAAAATTCGGGCGTAAATAGCATCCGCCAATCATTTAAATAGGTCGCAAATAGCAGTCTGCGCCCCCAAGAATCGAGAGGAATGCCACCCCGCCCGTCATAAACGTTATAGACATTATCATTGCCACTGGGATAATCCAACTCCTTGAGTTTGGTACCAGTCATGATGTATGTTTTGGTATCTTCGCCATAATAAATGCGCGGTTGCCCGATCGGAATGCTCGCGGTAGCGGCACCAGCAGTCGTCAGAGGACGTTTTGCGCTAACACCGATATCTTTGACTAAGTATTCGGGCAAGCCGCCAGCAGCAGCCCGATTGACGGGACTCAGGGTAAACCCATAACCGTGAGTATAAATCAAATGCTCGTTGACCCAGGTTTGGGCTTGTTTGGGCACGGCGGTATAGTCGAGTTCCCGCGCGGCGATCGAGACTTGTTGCTGCTCGGTAGAGCGAACTGACAGGGGTGGTGCTACAGGTAAAACTTTTGACTGGCTGATTAAGGTGTAGCGATCGATATCGGCATCGAGAAAGCGATAATAAAGCCGGATTTGTTGGAGTTGACGATTGGTAGCCAGCAGCGGTTGCTTATCCCAGAGCCTTACGTTGCGAATGATTCTGTCGTTGGCCTGAATTTTTTGCTCGGTGAGGTTAGCTTGGGGATTAAACTGATTTATCGCGATCCGATCTAGCCCAAAAGCTTGACGCGTTAGGGAGATCGTCCGTTTGATATAGGGTGTCTCGCGGACTAATTCATTCGGCTGGACGACCAAAGCTTGAACGATCGCCGGTAAAACTATCGTAGTGCCGATCGCCATCGTTAGATACCCGATCGCGACCCACCGCAGCAGTCGATACCGCGCTCGGCGCGGGAAATAGATCGATCTCCACAGTAAATATCCCCCGATCGCCAGCGATCCAATACTCAGGGCTGTCTCGGCTGGTAATAAAACAGTAATATCTGTATAACTCGCCCCAAACGATACGCCACGCGGGGAATATAGCAACTCCTGACAACTGAGCCAATAGCTAAAACTCACTACCAGCATCAAGCCACCACCCAATCCAGACAGATGGCGTTGTTGAGCGCGTGAAAATCCCCAGAACTTCCCCTGGCTGAGACTATCGTTAGCTAATAGATATGTCAAAAGCACCGCGATAAATCCATACAAGCACATTCCCAACCACCAAAATTCCAGCAGCTCCCCGACTGGTAAGCCAAAAATATAGTCGCTCAGATCGCGATCGAATACCGGATCGGTATGCCCGAACGGAGTAGCTTTAAAAGCGGGTAAAACTCTCGTCCATTGTTGCGAAACCACCCAAGCGATCGCTAAACTCAGCATCGGCGCGATCGAGTAGAGCAACCATCGCGGGTAGACGAGCATGGCGATCGAGCATAGCCCACCACCAACTACGATCCAGCCCTGGAGTGCGAACTGCTCGATCGTCTGCCCGATCGCCGCCAGTCGAAATAACTGCGGCGCAGGTGGTGTAATATCCGGCAAATTAGGATCTACACTCCATTGGCTGGCCGCCACTCGCAGGTAGTGAGCTAAAATTATGCCGATAGTTAAGCTCAAACCGATCGCCAGGGGCAGCAGTCTGTCGAGATTTAAAGTACCAGCAATAGTTCGGGATGGTAAATCGCTGTCTATTAAATTTCGATTGGCTTGCTGACGATCTTCGAGCGGGGACTGGAAACACTTTAAGCGTTGAGCGATCGCTAGATTACCAAGTAAAAATATGGTTGTCAGGCTAAAGACGCCAATCCCTAATAATCCTTGCGTTCTCAATCGCAGCAAGTACATCGGCAAATAGCCAACTTCCTCAAACCACAAGATTTCGGTACCCAGCCGCGCGATAAGTTCGATCGTCAGCCACAATAAGACGATCGCGATCGACACTAACAAATATTTGTGTCTGAATTTTTGTGGTGTTAACTTCACGCTCTGCTTTCTAACTAGTTTTACCCAACTTTTTCAAAAAGTCGGTTTCTGGGGGCTAGCTTGAGATCGATTGTTGAATCCGCTCCAATTGCGCGATCGCCGCGCCACTAGTCAGTAAATCTTGCGCCAATTTCATCCCCGCAGCCATATCGCTAGCCGCGCCACAATGCCACAGATAAAAACCGGCATTCCAGAGGACAGAATTCAAGACTTCCGAAGGTTTGCCTTCTAGTACTAGCGCAAATTCAGCCATCATGTCGGGGTTTGCTAGCAGCGGCGGATTGACATTACTCAATCCATGCTCGTAATGATGGAGGAAAATCCGCTCTAATTCATGCCCTTGCTGATGTACGCCCACGATAACGGCGCGATCGCGCGGCAAATCCGTACTACCTTCCAAACCTTTAACCGTCGTAATTTTGTGTGGTGTCTCCCGGAGAGTGGCGGCAATCAGTGCCATCTGCTCTGTCGGCGGGTGGACGTAACCAAAGATCAGATGAGCGTCGCCAGCATAAGGACACCATAGTAACTCTAAGGTCGCGATCGGCGGACGCTTGCCGATCTGATCGCGATATGGCGTCAGTCCAGCAGCAGTGGGAAAATGCGTCGGTGCGTAAATAAAACCCAAACCAGTTACAGCGAAGGTTTGTTGGATGCGATCGAGTGACATCTGCGTCCAATCGATGCCCCATTCCTGCCAGATATCGATCAGCGGCGTACCATATTTGGTCGGCATCCAATCGCCACCATGCAAAATAACCGGAATCCCTGCCGCCGTTAGAATCAGGGACACCAAAGGTGCCAGCGGCATCGTGCGCGATCGACCATCATAAGGAATCCCAAAGATAACAGGCGATCGACTGTGACTGGCGACGGGTTGTAGTTGGGGGCCAATTTTGGCATAAGTATCCAACATCCCCGCTAACTCCGCCCCCGTCGGGCGTTTGATCCGATGCGCGATCAGAAATGCACCAATTTGAGCTGGAGTTGCTGTTTGTAGCAGCATCATCTCCATTGCTACTGCCGCTTCCTCACGAGTTAAATTTTTTCCGGTATGCGGCCCACTGCCAATTATTTGGACGAATTTCCGAAATCGATCGCTCATCTTAGGGAGTAGGGGATAGGGGATAGGGGATAGGTGGACTGGGAGACAGGGAGACTAAGGACTAGATGGAACGCAGTTCCATTGTCTGAAGCCTATTCCCTATCCCCTATTCCCTATCCCCTGTTAATTGTTCGCTGACTAAATCGCAGAAAAATTTAATTGGCGGAATTTGAAGTCGATCGCTACTAGTGACGA